>CAZQXC010000176.1:0-4693 GCA_964597075.1 uncultured Roseivirgaceae bacterium
AGGTCTTTATATTTCAATCGCAGATTGGCTGCCCACCGTACATCATACTCTTCTTTATAGCTTGCGGTAATACCGGGAGATAACGTCCATTCCGGGTTGAGGGGGAAAAATGCTCCTGCTTGCGCCCTGTATCGTACGCCAGTATTTAAGTTGAATAATTGATCGCCATCCAGCTTAGGAGCAACAAGATTATCCGATGACAATCCGAGGAAGAATTTCCTTGAATAAATAACTGTACCAAAATCAACTAACACTGTATTCTGACTCCCCTCCCCTGCTGCCATCAAACTTTGATAAAATAAGTCGTTTACATCATCGCGCACCTGAAGACCGGTAAAATCAATCCGCTGATTCGTATAGCCAACTCGGGTGCCAAACGAAATACTAAGGTTAGGCGTTAAGGGCAAGTGATACGAGTAGTTTAGGAAGGCACCGAAGGATTTATAAGGATCTACCCTTCTACTGGTAACGATGCCACCCAACCCATGACGTCTTCTGTATTTATTCTCATGCTGTATCGATTCAAAGATAGTCGGATCGGATGTGCGTAATGCATTATTTCTGCGTCCGGAACGGCTGCCATTGTTTAATGCCCCGAAGAAACTGAAATAGGAATTATCGTTTTGAATCCCAAAATTATTCCAGCCTTCCCTCACCCCTGCATTCAGGCTAAAATAATCATCTATACCGGTAAACGCAGGATTAACAGCCGGCAGATTCAAATAATATTGTGTGTAATCGTCTTCTTGTGCAGTTGATTGTATCCCGCAAAAAACAAATAGCATCAGCAATAGATTTCGATATAGCTTAATTTGAAGCCATCTCAAAAATGTTACCGTCATTGCGAACCTGCCTGTCCGGCAGGCAGGCGAAGTGAAGCAATCTCGATTTTCGTTACTGAACATGGGATTGCTTCCCTGCCCGTCCGGCAGGCGGGGGTCGCTCCCAGCCGATCCGGCAGACATGCTCCCTCGCAATGACGCGCTTTCTGTTTTTGATATTGCCTCTAGTTGCTTCATCTCAATATCGTTACAGTGCCCTGGTATTTTCGTTTACCTCCATTCAAAAAGATAGTGTAGAAATATGGACCGGACGGCAACTCCATGCCATTTTTCTTGCCATCCCATTTGCAATCAACTTCCTTGCACTGAAATACCAATGCATTGTTTCTGTCGAACACCCGTATTTCAATTTCAGCGTAAAAATCCAGACCTACAAAATCCCAGTAATCGTTTACACCATCGCCATTAGGCGTAAATGCGTTTACGATACTTACCTCAGGAAACACCTCGGTAATGGAAACAATTCTGCTTACGATATTACTGACATCCAGACTATCGCGCACGACAAAAGCAATTCGCTTATCGGATATTACCGCATCGCCTGTAACCGGACTGCTGAACAATACCTTTGCTAATGCAGCTTCATAATTAGCACGCGTATCCTTTCCGGTTAAATCTAAAACGCCTGTTTCAGCATTATACGTAACCGTAATTGGGGAGCTGGACGCTGGAGTGTACGTAAGCAAATCACCGTTGGTAAAATTTTCAACTATTGAAATGGTTGCCGAAAACATATTCGCATTATCGATATCACTTATCAATATTGAAGTTGCTACCGGTATGGCAGGGTCGCCCAGGCTGTAGAGCACCGGAGTTGTTTCTATATTGCTAAGTATTGGAGGATCGTTCACGCTGACAACCGTAATTAACACACTGGCATTCTGCGCGGCTGAAAACGTTCCGTCAAATGCATTCCATATAAATGAATCCGTGCCACTAAATTCAGCTTTCGGCTGATAGATAAAGTTATTGATGACACCACTTTCAACCAGGATTTCCGCGCCTGCAATAAGGGCAGTTCCTTTCCAGGAGAGTGTACCCTGTGCCGGCAAAGAAATTACTTTTACATGATGAATTGGACTACCCGAGAAACTTGAAAAATTATCTCCGAATGTTGCATACGTAAACGTATAGGGTACATCCTCCTGAGTTTGTATCGAAAAACTAGTTAGCGTTGGTGGGAAATTGGGGGTAATCGTTAACGTGCCTTGCACATAGGCGAAATTGTAATTGTTGTCGCTGCCACCCGAAACAGTAATCGGATATCCACCCAGTGGTGAATTTAGTGTAGCCGTAGTGGCAATATTTGGCTTCACATCAATATCATTGGCGTTATCACTATTGGCAAATCCGGAATAACTGATTGTTAATTCAGGATTCGGTGTGCCCAATAATTTAGTTTTGTTATCCGCTGTAGCGGTTAACGTTGCCTTGGTAATGGTGAGTGTGCCTGATGCATAAATAAAATTATAATTATTATCCAAACCTCCGGATACAGTTATTGGATAGGTGCCTACTGAAGTAGTTTTTACAGCGGTTGTGCTGGCTGTTGGCTTACTGTCTAGTACCGATTCGGTTTCTCCGCTTACAAAGCCCGTGTATGTTATGGTTAGCACAGGATTATCCAACCCATAAATACGACTGATGTTATTCGCGCGTGCCGTCAGGTTAATTTTATTAACCGTGAGGGTCACAGCAGTCTCTTCAATAATATTATAATTACCCGTATTCGTTGGCACGAACCGTACAGCAAGTTTTTGGTTAGTACCCGCATTGAGCATAGTTCCCGAAGCCGGTGTATACGTAAATGATCCCGGTACATTAGCAGTTGCGCTAAGTTGAGCTGCGCTTAACGGTGTGCCATAATTTATCGCTGACGGGTTATTCCACGAAACTACCGGGTTAGCTTTATTGACCGTAATTAAAACGGTAACACCATTCACGCTGTTGAAGTTATTGGTATTGGAAGGAACAAAATTCACAGATAATATCTGGTTAGCACCTGCATTCAACACGGTGCCACTGGCAGGAGTATAGGTAAATGTCCCTGCTGTATTTGCTGTTGCATTCAATTGTGTAGTACTGAGCGCAGTGCCAAATGTGATAGGCGCTGGTGTAGGCCAGGTGATTACCGGGGTTGCTTTATTTACTGTAATCCTTACAGTAGTTCCAGTTATGACATTATAATTACTAGTATTCGATGGCGTGAAATTAACTGACAAGGTTTGATTTGCACCTGCATTTAACACGGTTCCTGCGGCTGGTGTATAGATAAATGTACCCGCCACATTCGCAGATGCATTCAATTGTGTTGCACTAAGCGCAGTCCCAAATGTTATGGGTGCCGGTGTATTCCAGGTAATCACCGGGTTTGCCTTATTTACCGTGATCTGTACAGTTCTGCCAATGACAGTATTGTAATTATTCACATCGGTCGGTGTAAAATTAACGGACAGTACCTGATTTATCCCTGCATTTAGTACAGTGCCAGCCGCTGGACTATACACAAAATTTCCCGGCACATTGGCCGTTGCATTTAGTTGTGTGGCCGTAAGCGCTGTACCGAACGTAATGGCTGCAGGGTTAGCCCATGTGATTATTGGTGTGGCCTTATTTACAGTAATCAATACCGTTATTCCCGTAACTGAATTGTAATTAGTAGAATTAGTAGGATTAAAATTAGCGCTCAATATCTGATTAGTCCCGGCATTTAAAATCGTGCCTGCCGCAGGCGTATAGGTAAACGTACCTGCTACATTGGCAGAAGCATTCAATTGTGTAGCGCTCAGGGCTGTTCCAAACATTATGGCGGCAGGATTATTCCAGGTGATTATTGGTGTTGCTTTTACGATGGTGAGCGTGCCATTTACATAGGTAAACGTATAATTATTATCGGTGCCTCCGGCAACCGTAATGGTATAGGTGCCCACCGGGCTTGATGCATTTGCAGTTGTGGATGCTACCGGAGGAGCATCAAGAACAGTAGCTGTTTCTCCATTCCGAAAACCTGAATAGGAAATTGTAAAGGCAGGATTCGCCACACCAAATTCACGACTAGCATTTACAGCCGTTGCGGTAAGTGTTGCTTTTGTGATGGTCAGTATACCGGAAACAAAGCTGAAACTATAATTATTGTCTGTACCTCCACTTAGTGTAATGGGATATGTTCCTACAGCACTGATGGCAGTGGCTGAAGTGGAGGCGATTGGTAACACATCAATTACCGTGGCATTTTCTGAATTAACAAACCCGGTGTACGTAATTGAAAACGTTGGGTTTGTTGCTCCATAGGTTCGGCTGGCATTTACAGCCGTTGCTGTTAACACCTTTTTGGTAATCGCCAATGTGCCCGAAACGTAATTCAGATTATAATTATTATCAGAACCACCCGATAGATTGATTGGATAATTCCCTACCGCACTCAACACCGTTGCGGAAGTGGAAGCCACCGGAGCTAAATCAATCACGGATGCGTTTTCACCATTCACAAATCCGGAATACACAAAGGTTAATGCGGGATTTGCCGATCCATAAACGCGCGTTTGATTATTGGCTGTGACTGTAAGCTGAGCTTTATTTATAGTTAACACCCCCGGTTGCAATATGATACTATAATTAACTGCGCTACCACCTGTAAGATTAATCGGATAAGTACCCACCGGGCTTGTGGTCGTTGCGGTTGTGCTTGGCGTTGGCTGTGTTATTGTACTTGCATTATCTCCATTTAAAAAACCACTATACGCTATCGTAAACGTTGGATTACCCTGACCGTATGATTTACTCGAATCGACAGGTCTTGCAATAAGCGGAGCGGGATTTACGGTTAACGTTCCGTTTTGTAATGAGAAATT
>CAZQXC010000177.1:0-4653 GCA_964597075.1 uncultured Roseivirgaceae bacterium
CGTTTCTTTTTAAAGACAATCACTTTATTGCCCTTTACATGCTCCAGTATCTTACCAGATACCTTCGCGCCTTTAACAGTTGGGGCGCCAATGTCTACTTTCCCGTCATGGTCAAGAAGAAGGACTTCGTCAAAACTAACGGACGATCCTGCCGCTCCATCCAATTTAGGGGCGTAGATATATTGATCTTTAGCCACTTTGAACTGTGTTCCGGCAATGTTTACAATTGCATACATAGCTTTCAAAAATAGGACTGCAAAGGTAGAAAAAGAATTCATAAATCAGAATCCCAAATGTAGATTTTGGCTTCCCTCCCCTGAAAACGCTTCATTTCGAAGCTCTCAAAAAAAAATAAAAAAATTTTAGACTCCATATTTAACTGAAAGAAGAGCATTCATCGCGCCCATCAACCCCCTAAAACACAACCATTTATAAGCCTTCGAAATATGCAAATTCTGCTTAAAAACAGGATTTTTGTCAGAAATACACCCTTTGATTTGTACCTACCATTTCAAATATTTGTAGGCTTACACGGAGCGGAAAAAGATCAGTCTTCTTTCAGCTCATAACAAGTAATTTTTAAAGATTTTTTAACCTGGCAAGACGGCCTGCTGGTACGTATTTCAGCTTTTCGTGATGCTTAAGTAAATAGTTTAACAACCCTAAACCCATCAAAAGATGAGTAATTCTCTACAGGAAGAACCAATTTTGAGAGAAAACAAAGATCGTTTCGTCCTCTTCCCCATTCAACAACATGACATCTGGAAATTCTATAAGCAAGCGGAGGCCAGTTTTTGGACAGCCGAAGAAATAGACCTTAGTCAGGATCTTACCGATTGGGAGAACCTCAAAGACGGTGAGCGTTATTTTATAAAGCATGTCTTGGCATTCTTTGCCGCCAGCGATGGCATTGTTAATGAGAACCTGGCCGAGCATTTTGTGTCGGAGGTACAATACACAGAGGCTAAGTTCTTCTATGGCTTTCAGATTGCCATCGAAAACATCCACTCCGAAACTTACTCCTTATTAATAGATACCTACGTTAAGGATCCGAAAGAAAAAGATACACTCTTCCATGCCATTGATACGATGGACTGTGTGAAGAAAAAGGCTGATTGGGCGCTGCGTTGGATTTCCAAAGGTAATTTTCAGGAGCGTCTGATTGCTTTTGCAGCCGTTGAAGGCATCTTTTTCTCCGGTTCATTCTGTTCCATATTCTGGTTAAAGAAACGCGGCCTCATGCCCGGCTTGAGCTTTTCCAATGAGTTGATCTCCAGGGATGAAGGGCTTCATTGCGACTTCGCCTGTCATTTATACACCCAGCACGTCATCAATAAGCTCCCCGAGCAAACCGTTATTGACGTTATAAAGGATGCCGTGGAAATTGAGAAAGAATTTGTTACCGATGCCTTGCCGGTAAATTTGATTGGTATGAATGCCGAATTAATGCGGCAGTATATAGAATTTGTAGCCGACCGTCTGCTCAATGAGTTGATTGGCAAAAAAATCTACGGAGCTACCAATCCATTCGATTTTATGGATATGATTTCGTTGCGTGGTAAAACCAACTTCTTTGAAAAGCGTGTTGCCGAGTATCAGAAGGCCGGGGTGCTGAATAGTTCTGAAAAAGATTCATCACCGAAGTTTTCACTGAACGAAGATTTTTAATATCTTCAAAACACTTTTTACCATTTTTTAAACTTTTTAAACAACCCTATTGAAATGCTTGTCGTAAAGAGAGACGGACGCAGAGAGTCCGTAAAGTTTGACAAAATCACCGCTCGCATTGAAAAGCTCTGTTACGGACTGGATATGAAATATGTCAGCCCGGTGGAGATTGCTATGAAGGTGATTAACGGTTTGTACGATGGCGTAAGCACGATCCAGTTGGATAATCTTGCTGCGGAAATTGCCGCAACACTAACAACCAAACATCCTGACTACGCTAAGTTGGCTGCTCGCCTGGCAACTTCCAACCTGCATAAGGTAACGAGCAAGTCTTTTTCCAACACCATGAAGCGCCTGTACACGTATGTGGACCCCAAAACGGGTGAGAACGCACCCCTCATCTCAAAAGAGATGTGGAAAACCGTGCGCGACCATGCCGCTGAACTGGATGAGGCTATTCTCTACGATCGTGATTTCGGTTACGACTTCTTTGGCTTTAAAACACTGGAGCGATCGTACCTGATTAAGGTAGACGGTAAAGTGGTGGAACGCCCGCAGCACATGCTTATGCGTGTTGCCGTTGGCATTCATGGCGAGGATATTCCAGCCGCCATTGAAACCTACAACCTGCTTTCAGAAAAGTGGTTTACACACGCCACGCCTACATTATTTAATGCCGGCACGCCCAAGCCACAATTGTCTTCCTGCTTCCTGCTTACCATGAAGGACGATAGTATTGATGGCATCTATGACACCTTAAAACAATGCGCCAAAATCTCCCAGTCAGCTGGCGGTATTGGGCTCAGCATTCATAACGTCCGGGCAAAAGGCTCCTATATTAAAGGTACAGGTGGAACATCCAACGGTATCGTTCCCATGCTTCGCAATTTCGATATGACCGCACGGTATGTCGATCAGGGCGGTGGTAAGCGCAAAGGAAGCTTTGCTGTTTATTTAGAGCCCTGGCATGCTGATGTGTTTGATTTTCTTGACCTGAAGAAAAATCATGGCAAGGAGGAGATGCGTGCCCGCGATTTGTTTTATGCTATGTGGATTCCTGATCTTTTCATGCAGCGCGTAGAAAACAACGAAATGTGGTCGCTCTTCTGCCCGAATGAAGCTCCAGGTTTAGGAGAGGTGTGGGGAGAGGAATTTGAAAGACTGTACGACAAGTATGAGAAGGAAGGACGTTACCGCAAGCAAATAAAAGCACAAGACCTGTGGTTTGAGATTCTTGAATCACAAATTGAAACCGGAACGCCTTACATTCTGTATAAAGATGCCGCTAACCGCAAATCCAATCAGAAAAATCTGGGCACCATCAAGTCCAGCAATTTGTGTACAGAAATTATCGAGTATACCTCGAAGGACGAAGTTGCTGTTTGCAACCTCGCTTCACTGGCACTGAACAAATTTGTTACAGAGGAGGGTACGTTCGATCACCAAAAATTATATGAAATCACCAAAGTAGTTACGCGTAACCTGAACAAAGTTATTGATGTAAACTACTATCCGGTGGAAGAAGCGCGCAACTCCAATATGCGCCATCGCCCCATCGGAATAGGCGTGCAGGGATTAGCCGATACCTTCATTATGCTGCGTATGCCTTTCGATTCTGAAGAAGCACGCAGACTAAACGAAGACATTTTCGAAACCATTTACTTCGGTGCGATGGAGTCTTCCATGGAGTTGGCCAGGATTAACGGACCCTATGAAACCTTCAAGGGCTCACCGGTATCCAAAGGAATATTCCAGTTCGATATGTGGGGTGTTACGCCAAAAAGTAATCGTTGGAACTGGGAACAATTAAAGCAGGATGTTAAAAAGTACGGTGTGCGCAACTCCTTGTTGCTAGCCCCTATGCCAACAGCCTCCACTTCTCAGATTTTAGGGAATAACGAATGTTTTGAACCATACACCTCAAACATTTACACCCGCAGAACATTGTCCGGTGAATTCATTATTGCCAACAAGCACCTAATGAAAGACCTGATTGATTTGGGCTTGTGGACTGAAACCATGCGCCAGAAGCTGATTGCCACGAATGGTTCAGTTCAGCCTATTCCTGAAATCCCTCAAAACATTAAGGACATTTATAAAACCGTTTGGGAGATTTCACAAAAGGCTATCATTGATCTGTCAGCTGACCGTGGAGCATACATTTGCCAATCGCAAAGCCTTAACATTCACCTGAAAGATCCGAACTTCGGTAAACTGACTTCCATGCATTTCTACGCCTGGAAGAAAGGATTGAAAACCGGTATGTATTACCTGCGTTCAACCGCAGCTGCTGACGCCATTCAGTTTACCCTGGATAAAACAGCCATGCAGCAAACCGTTGGAGCAGAAGCAAAGACGGCAGTTGTCGCAGCCACGGTTGCTGAGCCGCAGAAAGAAATGGTTTATAGCAACCAACCGGTAGCCGATTACGATCAAAAGAAAGCTGATATGGCTTGTTCGTTGGATAATCCGGATGCCTGTGAGGCGTGTGGCAGTTGATTCCAGCTAAAGAGTAAAAAACAAAAAACCCTGATGAAATCCATCAGGGTTTTTTATTTGTGTGGTAGGACGACTTACTAGAACGGCAAATCGTCACTTGAATTGGTATCCGGCATAAACGATTGATCTGGCGGTGGGGCCATCTCACGTTCCTGTCCGGTTTGTTTTGCGATTTTCCACGCACGCACATCGGTGTACCAACGGCCATTATACTCCCGGCTTTCAATGTTGATGGATGCGGTAATTTTATCTCCTGGATTTAACCGGTTTTCATCCACCTTTTCACCCCACAGTGAAAGGCAAACCTTTTTCGGATACTGTCCCGGTGTTTCGAGAATGAATTCCTGCTTTTTCCATGTTCCGTTTTTTCCCTGGCCCGTTTGAAGTGGCAAGAGATTGACTACTGTTCCTGATATTTCCATTTTTAAATTGTTTACTGCTATAATGCCCCGCCTTTAATTTCATCAACTACGGAAGGGTCAAGCA
>CAZQXC010000178.1:0-4633 GCA_964597075.1 uncultured Roseivirgaceae bacterium
GTGCAGATTTTTGAAGCCAATGCCTATCCGGGTGGAAAGCTCACGGCCTTCACGCAAGGGGGCTATCGGTTTGATGCCGGTCCTTCACTTTTTACCATGCCGCATTTTTTGGATGATGTCTTTGCATCCTGCGGCCGAAATCCCAGAGATTATTATCAATACAAAAAGTTGAGCGTAACATGCCACTACTTTTACGAAGATGGTACGCAGTTGATTGCTTATGCAGATCGCAAGAAACTGGTCAACGAAGTTTCCAGTAAACTGGGTGTTTCTGAAAATACAATTCAAAATTATCTTGAGCGTTCAAAAGTGTTATACGAATCAACGGGGAGAATATTTATCGAACGACCGCTGCGGGCCTGGCGCACATGGTTATCCAAATCAGTTGCGAAAGCCTTAATAAAAATTCCAAGAATGGGTATATTCACAAGCCTGAACCGTTTCAATGAAAAACATCTCAAGGAACCCAGACTCGTTCAACTGTTCAATCGGTATGCTACATACAATGGATCCGATCCTTATCAGGCTCCTGGAATCCTCAGCACCATACCGCATCTCGAATTTAATGTGGGTACATTTTTACCGGAAGGAGGGATGCACACCATCACCCAAGCGTTGGTACAACTGGCGAGCGATCAGGGTATTGCTATTCAATACGAATCACCTGTGAATGAAATTTTAATAAAAGATGCACAAGCGATTGGTGTTATAGTAAAAGGTGAACGCTATGATGCCGATGTAGTGGTTAGTAATATGGATGTGTATTTTACCTGGCGTAAGCTGTTGAAAAATACGCCACCCCCTGAGCGTACCTTGAATCTGGAGCGGTCAAGCTCAGCCTTGATTTTTTATTGGGGGGTTAAAAGAACATTCAAGGAGCTGAGTTTGCATAACATCTTCTTCTCGGAGGATTATCGCAAGGAGTTTACTATGCTGTTTCAACAAAAGCAAGTATCGGATGACCCTACCGTGTATATCAACATCACCTCAAAGTATGTTGCTTCCGATGCTCCTGAAGGGTGTGAAAATTGGTTTGTGATGATCAATGTACCTGCCATGGAAGGGCAGGATTGGAATGCGATTATTGCAACTTCCAGAAAAAATATTCTTACAAAGCTAAGCAGGCAATTGAAAGTTGACGTGGAGCCTTTGATTGAAAGTGAATCTATACTAGATCCCCGCTCCATTGAATTGCGGACCCATTCGTATAAAGGAGCCTTATATGGCACAAGTTCCAATAGTCGGTATGCTGCATTTTTACGTCATGCCAATCACACCAAAAAGATACCTAATCTTTATTTCTGCGGAGGCAGTGTTCATCCTGGTGGGGGCATCCCGCTTTGCCTCCAGTCCGCGAAAATCACAACTGAACTGATCGTAGAACACTTTGGGTAATTGGTTGTTTACGAAATATGATTGCCCGGATTTACCAGGGTTTGCAAGCCACCCTGACGCAATATTCTATGTCTATTCTGATTGTTATGCATGTTATAGGCATTGTTGGGCTTTTAACACCGTTTCAGGAGTATTTCAGGTTGCTTACTCCGTTTAATTTATTAACCAGTGGCTTTCTGCTCTGGCTCAATCATGGTGACCGTTCACTTTCCTTTTTCATGTTTGCCCTTACTGTATTTGTTCTGGGCTTTGGTGTGGAATTTCTAGGGGTCCAGTATGGCTTTCTTTTCGGAAGTTATAGCTATGGTACCACCCTGGGTCCGAAACTATTTGGCGTTCCTATTATAATAGGGTTAAACTGGTTATTGGTTGTGTATTGTATTGCCGTGCTGACTGGTTCACTTAATATACCTGCTTATGGCAAGATTTTATTAGGTGCTTTTTTAGCAGTGTTAATGGATACCTTAATTGAACCCGTTGCTATGCGATTTGATTTTTGGAGCTGGAAATATGAAGTTGTTCCAGTGCAAAATTATATTGGTTGGTTTATCGTATCGGCTGCTATGCTATTCTTCTTTCACCTATATAAAGTAAAGACAGAAAATAAATTAGCACTGCCGTATTATTTTATTCAGCTTTTCTTTTTTCTTATTTTGGCATTAATACCAAAGATTACCAACTTTCTATTGGCTATTTGGTATTAATGTAATTCAGAAATTCGCGCTTCACATTTTCATCCTGAAATTTTCCTGAGAAGTGAGCCGTACCGGTCTTACTATTCGTATCGCCAACACCGCGGGAGGCTACGCAAAGATGGGTAGCGTCTATCACCACACCTACATCTTCTGTTTTCAAAACACGCATCAGCTCTTTAGCTATCTGTACGGTTAGTCGTTCCTGAACTTGAGGACGCTTGGCATAATACTGTACAACCCGGTTAATTTTTGATAGTCCAATTACTTTACCGCTGGAGAAATAAGCCACATGCACTTTGCCATAAATCGGAACAAAATGGTGCTCACAATGTGAATAAAAGGTGATGTCTTTCTCAACCAGCATCTGATCGTAGTTGTACTTATTCTCAAACAACCTGGCGTGTGGACGATTTTTAGGGTTTAGTCCGCTAAAAACTTCCTTTACATACATTTTGGCTACACGTTTGGGGGTTCCGTTCAGACTGTCATCGTTTAGATCCAGACCGAGAATGGTCATGATTTCCCGGAAATGCTTTTCAATGCGCTCTACCTTTTCATCGTCATCCAGTTCAAACGCATCGGGCCGCAGGGGGGTATTATACGATGATGCTGCGTGATCATCCACTGATTCTTCGGGGTCGTTAAGCGGCCGGATATTCAACATAATTTCTTTCTGTCTCATAAAGTGTGATTTTTACCTCCAGTGATGAATCAATTTTTTCCCTCAGAATCTTCCAGATGACAACGGCAATGTTTTCAGCGGTGGGATTTAGAGCTTTAAAGTATGCGGTATCTAAGTTAAGGTTTTTATGGTCAAATTTTTGAGTTACGTGCTCACGAATAAGGTCGCTGAGTACCTTCATGTCATAAACATACCCTGTTTCCGGATCGGGCTCGCCCGTAAGGGTTACAATAAGTTCGTAATTATGGCCATGGTAATTAGGATTGCTGCATTTTCCAAAAACCTGCTGGTTCTTTTCCTCCGTCCAGTCGGGGTTAAACAGCCGGTGCGCAGCATTAAAGTGTTCTTTTCGGGATACTTTGATTTTCATGTGCTTAGTTAAAACAGTAAATAGTATAAAAGGTTCTTGATTCAGCGGAATAGGTAAAATTAGTTAAATATTACCAACGTGAATTGTACGAAACAATCGGTTGCAATGAAGATCACTTTTTCTACTAGGATTAATGTCCTATGTTTTTGTTTTCTTTGGAAAATGAACCCATCAGCAATTCAGGAAAAGATTGAAGCCTACATCAGGGCCGGAAAACGATTGTTTACCAGTTCTTCATTCCAGTCGCACAGCCTGGTGCTTTTGCACATCGTAAGCCGTATTGATAAGTCCATACCTGTATATTTCATCAACACAGGATATCATTTTCCGGAAACGATAAAATTCAGAGATCAAATAATCGAACTATTTGGATTGAATACGATAGACCTTTTGTCGGAAGTTCCTAAGTATATGCAGCGCGATGGGGAGGGAAAGCTTTTGTTTGCTTCTGATCCAGATCATTGCTGTTACCTGAATAAAACCCAGCCTATGGATGGTATACTTCGAACATACGATGTTTGGATTAATGGTGTCCGGGCTGACCAAAGTGCCGTGCGGGCAGCTATGAGCGTGGAGCAACCGGCCCCCTACGCAACCATCCGTTTTCACCCCATGCTCAATTGGTCAGCGAAAATGATCTGGGAGTACCAGAAGCAGTATAGTTTACCCAAGCATCCGCTGGAAGAAAAGGGTTACGTCAGTATTGGATGCGAGCCTTGCACCCGAAGACTTGACCCAGCTATGCAGGAGCGGGAAGCCCGGTGGTATGGGTTGAAAAAAGTGGAGTGCGGGTTGCATACAGAATTGATCTCGAAGTAAATTGGTCATTAGTGATTAGTCATTAGTCATCGGTCAGTTAAGTAATCGATATTTGTTTATGAACATTTTAGTAACAGGCGGATCGGGTTACATTGCCACGGAATTGATTCGAAGACTTGCCGCTGACAATGCAGTTTCCAAAGTTGTTATTTATGATAATCTGAGCCGGCAGAATTATAATTTATTTCTAGGCGAGCGCTTTCGCGGACATGGAAAGATTCAGTTTGTTAAAGGTGAGTTATTGGATTCCCGAAACCTGAAGAAATCACTTGACGGAATTGATGTGGTATATCACCTGGCGGCACGTGTTACTACACCCTTTGCTCATTCCGATGCGCATCTCTATGAACAGATTAACCATTGGGGTACGGCAGAGTTGGTATATGCAGTTGAATCGAGTAAGGTTAAGAAATTCATTTATACGAGCAGTGTTGGCGTTTACGGCTCCTCCGACCATGAACTGGATGAATCCATAGCGCCAAATCCCAAAACATTCTATGCCATTTCAAAGCTTCGGGGTGAAGAACATGTTGCCCGTCTGAAGGATAAGATGGACACCTATATATTCCGTTGTGGAAATGTTTACGGGTACAGTCCGAGTATGCGCTTTGATGCCGTGATTAATAAATTTGTGTTTGAGGCCAATTTTGAAAAGCGTATAACCATTCACGG
>CAZQXC010000179.1:0-4530 GCA_964597075.1 uncultured Roseivirgaceae bacterium
ATATGAGCGGCGTAGCAACTTTGGTCAGCTTTAGCTGAATCCGTCCCAACGGTTAGTATATGAAAAGTAGGCGGTTTCGAAGCACCAAACTTTCGGTTAAGCACAAAGTTAGTTAAGAGCCAAAAGCCTTGATTTTGATACTATTTCGCCTATTTTTTATATACATTGTTGTGTTTTCGTACTTTTTTTAGTTCTTCTGATAGCGTTTGCAAGACATACTCTTTTGCAATTTTTGGTGTAGCGTTGGCAGGTGCGAATTGCAAATGTGTATGGCGTTTAGCGTTGGCTTTTCATTCTGCTCGTTTAATTACAGAAATAAATAACTCTCTTTCAGTATCATTAATTAATTCTAAATCTGGCGAATTTTCAATCGCTCTAGGGATTCCGCTACCAACACCAACAAAAGGAAGAATATATCTTGCATTTGTAAATAATATTGGATTTCTAGAAATTGAGGTTCCTATTTTGATATTATCAATTGTCAATGTGTTAGGTAATCTTCCTGGACTTATAATTTCTATTCTATTATCAAATATGAATACCTTAATACTTGATAAAATAAAGTAGTCTCTATGAATTAAGGCGTTAACAAGTAACTCCTCAATTGTTTCGATTGGAATTTCCAATTCAGATTGTGAGTTAAAACCATCTTTTATTTGTACCTTTTTTAAGTTTCGGGTAATAAAAGAAAGTGTTTTTTGGTACAATTCCTTTAAATTCCCTGTGAAAGGTTCTTCTTTATCTCGATAATCATTTGAGCTTATGTTATTTCCAACAACAGATACACATTGTACGGTAAAGGTTGGTCTAAACTGTTGAGGGTTTTTACCAAATAATAGTAGTCCGCCAAGACTAAGTTTCCCTTCCTTTATCATTCCTAGATTTGAAAGAACAGTAGAAGTTGATTGACCAATTTCTTCGATAGTTTTTTTTGTTTTTGAAACTATAAATTCTTGAAAAAGGTCTTCGTCAATGTCGTTTACTGTTGTTCCGTTTACTAAGGTTTCATCTGCAAAAAGGTTTCCGCTATTTTGTAGTAACCTTGCCATTTCTTCTCTTGCGACAACCTTGCGTTTGTCCGAACCATTTTTTAGCCAAATTATACCTTTATTGTCTGTATGCGGCTTGCTGAGTCCTTCAGCTATACTAACCACAATGATATTATTGTCTTCTACTTCTACGGTTTCCGTTTCAATAAAAATTTGAGGTTTTACATTATCGGAAGCAGCATTGGCTAAAAGCTGATTGGTTTCTGCAATTTCTTTAAATGATAGGCCGTCAATATCACCCGTTTTGTCGTCAACTCCGATGATAATTAAGCCACCCTTCGTATTGGAAAACGCCACCATTTCTGTGCCTATTTTGTATGCATCATTAATGCGGACTTTAAACTGCACAAAGCTTGATTCTCCTTTTTGGATTAAATCCAATAATTCTAATGCGTCCATAATTCGTAAATTCTTTTTCTATTGTTAAATGCCTCTTTTCCACCTTCCATAATATTTACTATTTCTTTTCTGATTGTTTCATCATCAATACTTCCAAGATTTGTCTCGATAAGGTTAGAGTCATATCTACAAGAAATTACCTGTTCACAATCTCCGAGAACAGGTATATTTGGATTGTGAGTGGCAAAAATAAATTGCGATGTGTTTTTTAATTCTTTCAGAACCTTAATAACATCATTATAAATAGTTTGATTGTCCAAATCATCTTCAGGCTGGTCAATAATTATTAAATCACTTTCTTTTAGCGTTAAGAGAAAGATTATTAGAGCTGAAGCTCTTTGCCCTAAAGAGTGCTCGTTCAATGACCTATTTCTGTATATAATATCAAATTTATCAGGTATTCTATACGTCAGAAAGGCTTCGATGTTTGAATTGAAATATTCTCGAAACGTATGCAGTTGGACATCTGAAAGATTTGTAGAAATAGTACTTTTTGGTTGTTTCAAATCTTCATAAACCGCAATCATATCATTATAGTTGTCAATGATTGTTTGAATATTATTGTCTCTTAAATTACTACCTCTTAGATTCTCTTTTAAATATGATTTGAAATCTTGTTTGTTGCCTTTAAACTCAACAGCGATTTTAATTGAATCTTGGTCATCATTCACTTTTTTTATTTCTTCTTGTACAATTTCAAATTCGTTGTGCCACAGTTTTTGTAACGAAACTAAAGTTTGTTTTAATTGAGTTTCTAATTCTTTTTTCTTTTTTGAAAGCTTTTCTAACTCCGATAATTGGGCTTTTGTTAAGTCAAGTTCCTTTGTATATTTAACATAGTCATCAGCCTGAATATTGGGCAGGTTTATTTCTCGTTTAATTTTTGAAAACTCTTCTTTCAACTCTTCATATTTCACATTGAAACTTTTGTGCATTTTTTCAAGAAGTAAATTCTCGGTAACCAATCTTGATGAAATAGTTTTGATTTCAAGAAATATTTTTTCAAAGGCAACCAAATGAAGTTTGATTTTATCAATGTCTAAAACATTTTCCTTTGATGAATATGCTTTAAAGTTTTGAAAACTATCCTCGTATTCTCCAACATATTCATTTAATCCTTCAATAACATTTTGCTCGAATTTTTCAAGACGTTTAATGAAATTACTATCTTTATCGAAAGAGATTTGCTTTTCAAGTTTTTTGTCTATCTCATTATCTTTAAAAACTTGAATTTTAATTTTCAACTCGGCTTGTTTAGCTTCAATGTCTGCTTTTCTAGCAACTTTTGAATCAATTTTTTTGAGTTCATTGATAATTTTTAAAACATCTTGATTTTTTTCTTCAACCTCTCGTTTTTTGTTGATTAAGCGGTCACCAATCAATTTACTAATCAAATATTCCGTTGATAAAGAATCGCCTATTTGAGAAAGGTCTTTTTGACCAAAGTATATAGGTTTTTTTACAATTGCATTTGGCTTAAGTCCAAGCTGAAGTTCTCCATCCTTATAAATATTCGTTCTATCGCCTAGAATTTTCTCAGCTACATATTCTTTTCCTTGGTCATCAACCAATACCGAAGTTATTTTACCTCCACTTCCTAATAGAGCATTTACTAATTTCGTTTTATAGTCATAGTCAACATTTTGCTTTTCAGTTAAATCAATATCTAAAGAATATCGAATAGCCTCTAAAATTGAAGATTTACCGCTTCCTCTTATACCAATCAAGTTATTCATAGAATGATTTAGATGAAGTGTTGAGCCATCTAATTTTCCACCTTTAAAGCTGATGGATTTAATGTACCCATTAATAGGTTCAGTAGTTTTTTGTGCTTGTCTGTATTGTTGGTCTAATAAGGCATATTTTATTGCTTCAAAATTGAAAGCACCAATTTTTAAATAGGTTTTTTGCGTAACGCCATTAACAGAATTACCCGTGCCAATTTCTTCAATGTTTTTAGCGTCAGAACATTCTACAAAAGCCGGTAAATCATTATCGAGCCAAGTATTGAGATTCTGAATTATATCTCTCGTCCTTACTTTTTGGAATCCAAGTACAGCCTTACGAAATATTGGTGCCTTACCTAATTCCGTAATTCGTCCGCCATTTAGTTCTTTATAAAACCCACTGCTTGCCTCGATATGAGCCATTATTATGAAATAGTCTTTTTCGAAAGCATCTAGTTTTTTTATAGTTTCAATAAGGCTATCATTTGAACGACCGTTCTCGTTTTCGTAATTATGTTTTCCTGCAAAGGTTTGATTTATAAAACTGTTTATATAGTCTGTACTGTTTTCAAGCCACTCAATAGGGTTGAAGATAACAAGGCAATGAATCCCATTTGCTCCGTCATTTACTGACAATTCTACTCCTGGTAATAAATATATTTCTTGTTTTCTTGCCTTTTTGGCAAGTGCTTTATATTCGTTGAAATCAAATTTGTTATGATTTGTTATTGCTGCGACACCAATTTTTTCTTGACTCAGCTTATTTACATAGTCAGAAATAAAAGAATTATCTTCTCCACGATAAACAAATTCTTTGTCAGCTTTTGTGTGTAAATGAAAGTCAGCTCTTAGCCAAGTGCTGCCGTTTTTAAAAATTTCAAATTCTTTATCCATTTTACTAATTGTCTTTAGTGGAAACTAATAATTCTCTTACGTCAACGTCTAAAACTTGAGAAATCTCGGTTAAAACTTGAATGCTGGGTTGTGAATTGTTATTGCAATAGTTTGTAACTATTACATAGCTTTTTCCGATTTTCTCAGCGAGCCAAGTTTGAGTCCTTCCTTGTTCTTTTAAAACCTTCTTTATTCTGTTCATTGGTTTTATGTCTTTACGTTTTGACTATAAAGTTCAAAGATACATTAAATTATCCTTTAGCAATATATTTATGTATTGAATAATGATATATATTTTTTAGTTTGGGTAGGGGAAGAACAGCTCTTTTGGTTTTTTTAGCATTGGCTGTCGTGTCGGCAAAAAAAAACAAATGTGCTGTTTTTGCTGTTGGCTTTTTTGTATGAAACACAACGCCCTGCTAAACGCAGTGACGTTCTGGATTTTAGATTGTTGTGTATCG
>CAZQXC010000180.1:0-4524 GCA_964597075.1 uncultured Roseivirgaceae bacterium
GGCGTTACGTTCCGCTACCGGAGGTGGGCCCATGGGCATATTAAATAAACGTACCGGAGCCGATGTAAATCAGTCCTATCGGATTTATAAGGATGGCAACAACCTGATTTCGAATATGGCCAATAACGCCAGTGGGGTTATCACGATTGGGGGATTTACGGACAACACCAATCATCTTTACTCGGGTATTTTTGACGGATCTCTTGCCGGAAATAAATACACTGCCTTTCGGTCATCTGTTAACGCTGGCAGTACTGCCGGACCTGCCGTGATTCCGAATACAGCTTCTCCCGTTTATATTGGAAATTTTAACCTGAGCGATAACCGCAGCTTCTCTGGTGATATCGCAGAAGTGGTTATCTATAAAAATACTTTAACTGCCCCTGATCGATTAGTTGTTGAGAATTATCTCAGTCAGAAATATTCGATAGGTATTGGCGCAAACGACCTATTTGGAAATGACGCCATGTATAGCAGTGCATTCGTAGAGAATTTAACGGGAATTGGTTCAGTTGATGGTACGGTCAAGAGAACTGAGGGAGTTTCAGAATCCCTTCAGCTGCGGGAGACAGATAACTCTCTAAACAGCAATGAATTTATATTTTTTGCCCATGATGGTACAGTGCATGCCAGTGGCGTTGTAACCAACCTGGGTGAACCAGAAATCACCAGCCGATGGGCGAGAAGCTGGTACCTGGAATCCACTTTTAATGGTTCAGTGGATGCGGGAAGTATTGCGGCCAATCTGGTATTTGATTTTGCAACAGCAGGGTTGCCATTTACTGGAAATGCCAGTGACTATGTTTTGATTTACAGGGATAATGCTACAGGTAATTTTTCAAGGGTTGTTGCTACTAGCTATGCAGTTGAAGCGGGAACTCGGCTGGTAGTTTCTGTATCGGCCAACCGGCTTGAAACGGGATACTATACCATTGCTCTAGGTACTCAACTCACCGCCAATACCTGGTATGTATTTCAAGATGGAAATTGGAGTGACCCAAATACCTGGACATTGGACGCATCCGTTACACCAATTTATAATAACCCAGGAAGCGCTATACCTGGCCCGGATGATGATGTACTTATTCGCTCTGGTCGTTCGGTGACGATTCAGCCGGTAACCAACAACATCGTGATTAACTCTATTGAAGTTCGCGGTACATTGAATCTGACTAACTCAACCGGCCATAATTTTAACCGGATTGATGGAAATGGAATCATACGAATGGCAGGCTTTAATCCTGGCAGCGGACTGATTGATAATTTCCCATCAGGTAATATTGAAAGCAATATTGGTTTTGCAGATCAGACAAATGGTGGAACAGTGGTGATTGATGGAACAGGAAACATAACCTTAAACGTAAATCGAAATTGGAGAAATATTCGTATCGAACGCACTTCCAGTACCGATCAAGTTTACCTGGGAGCTGACTACCTTGTTCGTGGTGACTTTACAGTGCGCAACGGTAACTTTTATTTTGGTGATAATACAGCTGCCAGCAGATTGTTAACAGTTGATGGAAATGTACTGGTTGAAGACAACGGTACGACTCGCATTGGCCGAATCAGAACGCGTAATGTTGCCAGCGCTGTACACAACTTTGATCTTAAAGGGAACCTAACCAATAATGGCCAGGTTTATTTCACCAATCGGGTTGATTTTGGTTCGGATGTAGCCCGATATAATCCTGCCAATGCTTATTACACCACTGATGATAATGCAGGAAGAGTTAATGTTGCCTTTACTGGTAATACAAGCAATCAAACCCTTGTTCTAAATAACACAGGGTTCTTTTCGCGCATAGTAGTTGATAAAGGGGGTAGTAGTACCTACATACTCGATATACAAGCAACAGATAGTGCTCATTTTAGGCTTTTAGGAAGGGCTAATTATAATATCAATTCAGATGTAACTTCTCCGGCAGCTAACTTAAACGCATTCGCGCTGATAAGTGGTACTACCCGACTTAATTCCAATGTAATCATACCCGTTCTTAACACGGTAACAAACTACAGCATTCCATCTGCTGCAAGGCTTTGGGTAAATGGGGGCTATGTAAGAAAGACTTCAGGCACAGCTATCGTTCCTTATGGAGCAATAGAAGTAGGTGCCGGGCAATTGATTGCCACAGTAGGTAGTGGGATTACAGTACGTGGAAGCGGATCATTAAAAGTAACAGGAGGATCTGTCACGCTTAGGGCTTTTAGAACTTCAGTACAGGGAGCATCTGCGCAAGGTACTTATGAACAATCCGGGGGAACAGTAACTGTACTGGGTGGAGCAGGGATAAATGCCGATTATGCGGTTTTCTCATTAACCTACACAGGCAATGTGTTTATTATGTCTGGCGGAACATTACGTATTTATGGGCGTACTTCATTAGGTACTGGCAATCTGAGAGGAACAATATTTATAAATGCCGATGTATCCAACCAAAGTGTAACGGGTGGAACGGTTATTTTCGACAGTAACACTACCACTCAATACCGCATTACGTCACGAGCGCCTTTTTATAATGTTCGCATGCGTGCCACTGTTGCATCAGCTGGTGATGTTGTTTTGGATGGAACCAGTTCAGGTACCGGTGCATTCCCCGATACGCAAAATCTTACCGCTCAGCCATTACGGGTATTAAATGATTTGATCCTGGAAGGCGATGATGTTTATCCACAACCGCAGTCGGTGGTTTTTAGACCTGTAACTTCGGGAGCCAATGTTAATGATGTATATGTAGGCGGAACTTTTTTTGTTGATAGAACGGCCAGTTATATTCCCGTTTTTGGTGGGGTTGCTCCTTATGATGGAGTTGCCGACCAACCAACGGCTGTCAACACCACCTACTTCAACCAAACCATTGGCACATCAGCGATCGATACACTTTATTTTGGATCAGGTGGTCAGTTTGAGTTGGGTGCATTTGTGTTGAATCGTACCTCGGGAAATGAATTGAGAACGATTGGTCGATTCAATCGAGGTGATGCATCCATCATGATTGATGTGAATGGAGATGCCAGTGTGCTATCGGGAACACTTGATCAAAATCGGTTTACTTTCCGGATTTGGGCAAGTATTGTTAACAACGACAGGATGGGTACTTATTACACCGCTGGTTCTTATCCTACAGCCTCTGGTACGCCTTCCCTTGCACAGGTTCGTTTTCGGGAAGATCCACCACTCACCATTTCCACAACCGCGGGTTCTGTCTTTGGCAACATTCGCTTTAACGTTGGTGCAGCTACTACGATAGAACTTACCAGTGATGTTCTTATTGAACGAATGGAGTATTGGAATGGCAGAATATATGCCAGGAATTTTACCCTTACTGTTGATGAAATCTGGAATTGGAACAATGGAGGAGGTGTTTTCTTTGACAATAATGTGGCGACCAGTAGTTTATTGCGTGTAACCAATACTGGGTTTACAGGAAACATATGTGTGTTTACCGATGGTAAAGCCAGTGATGGTGGATTACGTGTACGGGTTTCTGGTAATACATTAGCAGAAGATGCAACAACACGGGTCAATAACACCGGCCCGATGACTTTTCCGGTTGGCTTTACGTTAGATGGTGGAACTACCGTTTACTATAGGCCAGCTCAACTAAAAGTAAAAAATTTTGCAGATGATGGATATGTTCAAATACGTGCGGTAAGTGGTGAACTAACCACTACAGATATTTCGGGAGGAGAAATTTTGCGACACTACTGGCGGGTAACGCACGATGGCTTCACTGCTATACCTACAGTGGCTTTACGGCTTTATTACCGAAACCGTACCGATGGCAATATTGTAGATCTTCAGACAGGAAATACACAGCAAGCCAGCTATGTGCCTGGGTTTGTAATCGACAACTTACCCTATACACGTTATTTTGAATCTGATCCAGTTGCAGATATAACCGACCTGCAAAACGGTCCTAATACCAACACGAGGCATATTGTGTTCAATGGGTCTTCCTCTGGTGCTGAATTTACTCAAGCAGGATTTGTTGGTTTTTCCCTTTCAAATGGTAATTATACAGCAGGTGAATCCACACGTTTTGTAGGGGCACCAACAGTTTATTATTCCCGGCTAAGTGATGGCAGCAGTTGGTATGATAGATTTTGGGAAGATGGTAACAACTGGTCAACTGTACCGCATGATGGAGCGGCTAATAATGCTGCCCGACCAGCAGCAGGAAATTGGCCACAGGCAGGAGATATTGCTGTAATTGGATACGGTGGGTTTACCGGGGGAATTTCACCTACCCATTCCATGAACATAGCGAATGGCAACAATATTCAGGTTTCTGAAATACTCTATGAAAATCCTCTAGGAAACGGAAGCCGTCTTGTTGTTAATAGAACATCGACCTTAACCTTTGGAAAAATTGGAGGTACAGGAGGTACATTTATGGAGCGTCCGAATAGTCCCGCAGAAGCTGCAACCATTTCTGGCGATTTTGGTGATTTTTATTCAAGCAACACGTTCACGTATGCCTATTTCTTAAATGGTAATGGCACCTATACCATAAATCCACCCAC
>CAZQXC010000181.1:0-4517 GCA_964597075.1 uncultured Roseivirgaceae bacterium
GTCCTGCTTCATCGCCAGATACAAGTCATTGGGCTAAAGAACCGGAGGTTTTGTTTGGAAATTGAAAAGTATCAAGTGGAATACTTTTAAATTCAGCACCCACTTGTTGCAAGCAAGCTAGTTTTATTGTTGAGTATTTTTTCTTACTGTTTCTACATCTAAATCGAGAGATTCTGCAATTTGTTCAACAGTTAACCCTAGTTTGATTAGCCTGGGAATAGTTTTTAATTTTGTCTCCAGGGAACCTTCTTCTTTAGCTTCTTGGTAAACTCTACTTGTCTTCAAAGAATCTAAATTTAACATGGCTTCAATTTCCTCCATACTCAAAGTTGAAAATAAGTGTGGCAATAAAAAACTCAAGTATCCAGGAAAATTGCCTTCACTACTTTTTACATCATAGATAACTATGGCATACCATTCTTCGTTTGGTGGTTGATACGCTCGTTAAATAAAGAACAATTTTCCCAGCAAGTTGATTGTAAAAATTATCGTCTTTGTAGGAATGAGCCTCTAAAAAATAGATTGGCTCCGACGGGTGATTTTCGGGAATTAAAAGTAAGCCATCTAAACGAAAACCTCTTTGTTTGATTTCCGGTGCTAGGAATTTATAGATGCTTGGGTCTTTCTCTGGTATTATTAAGTGATTTAACTATAGATATTTTCGCATTGCTTAATATAAATTATTAAGTGATATTACTGTTGTTGCTCAAATTGTAATTGTTAAACTAAAAATATACAAGTTGTCTTTTTATTATTAAAAAGTGTCTCAACAATGGAAATTACTGTTAAAGAATTGTTTGATTTATTTACTTCTCGTTTAGGTCATAAAGTTAAATCACATCGTCAAGAAGAATGGCGTAATAGTCCAGAAGGTTGGGACAGTCATGCTTTAGGACATATGAAATACTGGATTTTCAAAGACGTTCAAAAAATGAGCCATAGTGAGAGTTTAAATCGAAAAGAGGATGAAAATAAAACAACTGAAGAATTATCCAAAGAAATATTTAATGTTCTAATGGAGCTTGATAAAAGGACTTTAGCTAATTCAACACCAACCGAAACAACTAAAAAATCTACCAAAATTAATAAATTTGCTGAGAATACAAATATTTTAGATTTATATAATTTAGGAGAACGCAATTTTAAAAATGCGAGTTTGAAAGGTGCAAAATTAAATGCTGTTAACCTCAGAGGAGCAAATCTAAATGGAGCAAATCTTCAAGATGCTGATTTAACTAATGCTGATTTAAGTGACTCTAACTTGATAAATACAAATTTAAGTGGAACTAATTTACAAGGAACTGATTTAAGAGGTGCAGAATTAGACGAAGTAATAATACGAAATATTATGACGCTACAAGAAGATGACATGCGTTCTTCTCTAGGTCATAAGATGTGGGAAAATTTAGGACGTTTAATATGGGGAAATATCCAAAAAACAGGTATTCATATTAATGTTTTCGATGATGAAGATAATGATGTAACTTGTTATTCTGTTGGTGCATCTGCTTTAGGACTACCAGAAATACTCATAAATGGCTTTCATCCAAAACAAGCATCTGTAGTGATAAATTGTATCTTTAATTTGATGAAAAATGGAGAAAATATTAAATTAGGAAAGGTCATTCAAATATTTGAAGGTAAAAGTCAAGTTATCTTAAAACCAGTGACTAGCGAAAATATCGTAGATATTACCACTTTTGCTGATTGGTTTGCAAAACGCTCTCCTGAGCTTCTGGTTTTTCAAGCAATTATTCCTGACACACAAGGATTATTTCCTTGGGAAAAAGGATTTGACTCTAATTACTCTCAACATTTTTATTGTCAGAATCCTTTTTAATCAAAAATGCATTTAATGAATGTATATGTCTTAATCATTATCAACTGGAAGCAACGCGATTTTGTGAAAACCAGTGCGATACACCTTCGGTGTCGGCTTCGCCTATCGCCATACCTACACTTAAATAATAAAGCGCAAAAAATACACATTTTATATGTATAAATACTTAAATAATAGAAATAAGGGGTTGCAGCTTCGCTGCAACTCCTTATTCTTCAAGAACAAAAAAAGGTAAGATTCCCATGATAAAGAGTTTTATATCTCAAAACTCTCTACTCACGGGGTGCTTACCAAAATGAATAAAATATATGCAACTCTAGATTTAAACAAATCTCTGGAGGAATTTAAAGACAATGTTACGAAAGTTTTAGAATTAACTGATATTGAAAATTGGGACGGAGCAAAAATAAAAGATAAAGAAAATGAAATAAGAAATATTGCTCTAATTTTAGCCGGTCAATGTGTAGCGATTCTCTTGTATAATTTGTCTCATAGTACGTTAGCTATCAATACTGCCAATGAAAAAACACAAGCATGGTGGCGTACAAAAACAAAAAATCATGGATATAAAAAACGTCAAATATTAACTATAGGAAATGTAGAATTAAATCTCAAATTGCCTTATGTTGTGGAACGTAATAATAAGAATAGTAAAACAGGCAAGACTTTAAATCAAGGATTTTGTCCCTTTTTAAGATGGTTAGGGATGGAAGAAGGAATTACTCACGCACCGTTTGGTCAAATATTGCTAAATACGGTGCAATAAGTTCATCATTTGAAGCTGCACGTTTAACATTGATAGATTGGGGTATTAATATTAGTTTAAAACGTATAGAACGGTTGACTTATTGTTTTGGTAAAATAGGATTGAGCTTACGTGAATCAAAAATATTTAATCTTAAAATTGGTAATTTAATGCCAGGTAATACATTAAAAAACCAACGAGTGGTGATAGCTGCTGACGGCGGAAGGACTAGGATTCGTATTGATAAAAAGGGTTGTAAAAATTCTAAAACAAACAGGCATGGTTTTACTGGAGAATGGATTGAGCCGAAAGTTTTGACTATTTATACCGTCGATGAAAAAGGTAAAAAAAATAAAAGCGGTGAAATTCCAATTATAAACGATGGTACTTATGAAGATTATCAAGGATTTTTAAAAATCCTAGAAATGTATCTTGTTCATTTGGGAATCAATCAAGCGAAACAAGTTTTATTAATCGCTGATGGAGCAGAATGGATATGGAAACATATTCCTCCTCTTCTTAAAAAATTGGATTGCCCTTTAGAAACTTATCAACTATTAGACTTTTATCATGCCACAGAACACTTACAAGTATTTGCAGATAATGCTTTTTCTAAAGAAGCAGAACGAAAACAATGGTTTAAACAAAATCGTTCTGCATTAAAAAAAGGTAAGATAAATTCCATTATTCAAGATATGAAGAAAATTAGTTTAGGGTTTGCTGGTGAGCGCCGTAAAAATTTAGATAGAGAAATAAACTATTTTATTAAAGGTAATAAAGAAGCACGCTTTAATTACCATAAAATTTCATCTCTTAAGTTACCTATTGGTAGCGGTGCAGTGGAAAGTTTAATTCGGCAAGCTGTTAATTTACGCATGAAAGGAAACAGCAAATTTTGGTTAAAAGAGAATGCTGAAATAATTTTACACGCTCGTTGCCAATGGATTGCCGGTTGTTGGAATAGTTTCTGCGATTCTATTTTAACTGCACTTGTTAAGCCGATACAGATTGCATAAATTATACCAAATATTCTTTTTTTATCTTTATTATGTAATCATCAGCACTCTTCCGCCAGAGTATTTTTTGCTGACTTTATATCTATAACTTAGAGATGTGTGCCGCAAAGCGGCACACATCTCTTGTATCGCACAGTATTATTACTTTGATATTATGTATTATTTATATTTTTATTACTGATGTTTGTTGTTAACGATCGCGATAAAACTGCTTGATTTCACAAAATCGCGTTGCTCCCTTCAAGGGTTTTAATTTCCCGACCACTTTCTCGCTCCCAAAGTTTCATCGTTCCGTCATGAGATGCAGAAGCAAGGGTTCTGCCATCGGGACTAAAGCTGACTGTATAAACACCGTTTGTATGTCCTTTAAGGGTTTTAACTTGAAATTCATCTACCACCTGCCGCAATGTAGATATAGCTTGCATCTGAATTTCCCCACCTATCCAAGGTTTCCAAATGCTTCCCCTGAGAATTTTTCCACCTTTAATAGCTTCTGCTAATGCTGCCTCATGATCATAAACTTCAAAATACTTTTCCGCACTACCACTCAATCTACCAATTTCCGCATCAGTTCTACTAAAATCACTAAACCCAGCAAACCCCGAAATCACCACCAAACCACAAACCAACCCAGCAATTACACCCCTCCGCAACCTCTCCTTCTGCTTCCTCTCCCGCTCCCGCAACTCCACACCCTTCTCAATAAACCATCGCTGCGGTTTACTTACCTCTTCCCCTCGCTTCTGCAACCAATCCTCAGCCACAGCCAAAGTCGCACCCCGCAAAAAACCCCCATCATCCTTATTCCTATCCACCCATTGCTGCAAAGCCACCTTCAACCGTTCTTGCCAAACACGAAACTCCCGATTATCATCCATCCACCCCCGCAACCGTCCCCAATTCCGAATCAAAGCCT
>CAZQXC010000182.1:0-4511 GCA_964597075.1 uncultured Roseivirgaceae bacterium
AGTTATATCATGCTAAAACCAAACACATCGGTTGCTACCGTTGAAGAAAAAATTCCTGCGCTCCTTGAACTTCATGCCGGAAATGATCTAAAAAACTCAGGGCTTCAAAAAGAGATGGGCCTTCAAGCCCTTGATGCTATTCACTTATATTCCGATTTTAATAACTCGTTTAGCTTAGAGGAGCCCGGTAATATTCTTTACATCTATATACTGGCTTCCATTGGTGTGTTCATTCTTTTACTCGCCTGCATTAATTTCATGAACCTCACTACGGCTAAAGCATCGCAACGTGCGGGTGAAGTGGGTGTTCGAAAATCGTTGGGAGCAACACGCCAACACCTCGTTCGTCAATTCCTGGGCGAGTCTATGACCATTGTTATGGCGGCCATGATCCTGGCGTTAGGAATAGTGCAGTTTTCCTTACCGTTCTTTAACAGTGTTACTCAAAAATCGCTAGGAATTGATTCATCAAATCTATTTTATATTCTGGGTTCATTGCTTGCCATTGGCTTATTAACCGGCCTGGTAGCGGGTAGCTATCCGGCATTTTTCTTATCCTCTTTTCAACCCGCCAAAGTTTTAAAGGATAAACGCCTGAGCGGTGGAAGTTCCAACCTGCTACGTAAGGGATTGGTTGTTTTTCAGTTTGTGATCTCCATTACCCTGATATCATCCATCGTCATCATTCAACGCCAGCTCAACTTTATTCAAACTAAGCCGCTGGGCTTTGATCCGGAGTTCCGGCTTATGATTCCCTTACGTACGGATGAGGCCAAACAACAGTACCTGCCGCTTAAAAATATGTTTTCAGATGTTGCCGGCATTGAAAAACTTTCTGCCGCACGCAGCCTTCCCTCTACACTCATGCTCAGTGATTTATCGTTGTACCCTCAAGGCTCATCAATGGATAAGGGAATATTACACAGAAATACAATTGTTGATGAAAACTATTTTGATGTACTGAACATCAAGTTAATTGCCGGACGCAGTCTGATTTTTGAAACCGACAGCTTCTCCTGGGAAAACCCTAACCGCAGAATACTGGTGAATAAAGCCAGTCTGAATGTTTTTAATATTCCTTTAGAAGAAGCTGTTGGCAGTACCTTACTAACCGAATGGGAAGGGCAAACCTTCAAACATGAAATTATTGGTGTGTTAGATGATTTTCACCAGTTCTCCCTGCATCAACCTATTAGTCCGCTGATTTTTTGGATACCGGCCAACCGCGGTTCGTTTAATTTTATTATTGCAGAGGTGAATAAAGAAAATTACAAGAATGTGATCGGTCAGCTGGAGAGTAAGTGGAAAGAAGTTGTGCACAACACACCTTTTGAGGTTGATTTTCTATCCGATAGCGTGAAACGTCAGTACCAGGAAGATCAACGTATTTCTACTATAATCACTGTATTTACTTCATTGGCTATTATTATTTCCTGTCTCGGACTTTATGGATTATCGGTGTATGTAGCCGAGCGAAAGGTGAAGGAGATTGGTATACGAAAAGTTATGGGTGGTTCTGTTACCAGTATTGTGACGCTGTTATCAAAAGAATTTATCATGCTGGTGATTATTGCCCTGGTGATAGCCATACCCATCGGGTATTTCGCCATGGAGAAATGGCTGGAAGACTTTGCTTACAAAATAGAGTTAAGTGCAATGGTGTTTGTGCTTACCGGAGTAATTGCCCTAACGCTGGCATGGATTACCGTTGGATTTGAGTCTGTCAAGGCAGCCATTGCCAATCCTGTTGATTCTTTGCGTAGTGAATAATACAAATAGTTAAATACATGCTTCTGAACTACCTGAAAATCGCCCTGCGTAATCTTCAACGAAACATAACGTATTCGTTTATCAACATTTTTGGTCTGTCTATTGGCATTGCCTGCAGCATTTTAATTATGCTGTGGATTGCCGATGAGTACCAGTTTGATCGCTTTCATGAAAAACGTGAAAACCTGTACAAAGTAATGATGAATCAAACCTTTTCAGGTAAAAGAGGCTCACAAACCGCACTCCCCTATCCGTTAAAAGAGGCATTGCCGGAACACTCCGGAAAAATAAAACACACCGTAATTACCAATTGGGGTGAAGGGTTTTTATTGACTTCCGGAGAAAATAAAATTACCAAAGTCGGCCTGGCGGCAAGTGAAGATTTTCTGAAAATGTTCACTTTTCCGTTGCTACAGGGCGATGTGAATACAGCTTTAAGCGATCAGAATTCAATTGTGCTGACAGAGAGTTTGGCAAAAGCTCTTTTTGGCGATGAGGACCCACTGAATAAGCTGGTACAGATTGACAATAACCAACAGTTGAAAGTGACCGGAGTACTGAAAGACTTTCCTGATCAAACAACCTTTTCAACGTATCACTACCTGATTCCCTTCTCATTCTATGAGTCAATACAAGAGTGGGTACGCAACTCGCGCGACCGGTGGGACAACAACTCCTTTCAGATGTATGTGGAACTGGAACCCGGAAGTTCGCAGGACGAAGTTACGGCATCGATTAGCGGCATTGTAAAGAAAAACGTTCAGGATTCCATTCCCGATCCCGAGGTATTTCTTCACCCCATTACCGACCTTCGCTTGTATTCAAAATTCGAAAACGGAATTGCCACGGGAGGGATGATTGAATACGTAAAGTTGTTTGGGGCCATTGCCATTTTCGTATTACTTATGGCCTGTATTAATTTTATGAACCTGGCCACTGCACGTTCAGAAAAGCGAGCCCGTGAAGTGGGGATTCGTAAAAGCATTGGTTCACGCAAAAAGGAACTTGTTGCACAATTTTTAGGCGAGTCGCTACTCATTACCACCTTTGCCTTTCTGGTCGCGATTGTGTTCGTAGAACTGTCACTTCCCTGGTACAACACGTTGGTGAGCAAAAAACTATTTATCGATTACAGCAATCCTTACCTATGGACAGGTGCGGTAAGTTTAATACTCATTACCGGCACATTGGCAGGAAGCTACCCAGCCTTCTACCTTTCTTCTTTTCAACCGGTCATGGTGCTGAAAGGAAAAATCAAAACCGGGAAGTTTGCCAGTTTGCCGCGTAAGGTTCTGGTTACCCTTCAGTTTGGTTTCTCCATCTTTTTGATCGTGGGTACCATCGTTATTTACCAGCAAATCATGCACGTAAAAGATCGGGAAATTGGGTTCGATCGTGAAAATCTGATGATGATTTGGACAAACAATGAACTGGAAAACAGCTATCAAACCATTAAAAACGAACTGATAGCAACAGGTACTGTTAAACATGTGACCAAATCCAACAGCCCGATTACATCCATCTTCTCCAACAACACCGTTGAATGGCCGGGAATGACACCCGGCACCCGCGTGGTTTTTACAACCATTGCCACGGAGTATGACTACATTCAAACCATGGGTATGAAGCTTATTGCCGGACGCGATTTTTCAGTGGAGTTCAACGATTCAACAAGCGTGATCGTCAACCAATCCGCGGTTGATGTAATGGGGCTCGAAGACCCTACTGGTGCAACAATCGACATGTGGGGCAATGAGTGGACAATTGTAGGCGTTACCGAAAATGTAATTATGGATTCACCCTATGAACCAATAGAACCAATGGTTGTGGTGTACAATCCTACCTGGACCAGCACCATAACACTTAGACTTGAAAAAACGGCCGACCTCCAGGATGCCATCAGCAAAGTGGAAAGCGTGTTTAAACGTTTAAACCCCACCTACCCGTTTGCCTATCGCTTTGCCGATGTAGAGTTTGGCAAGAAATTCTCCTCCATCAACCTGGTCAGTAACTTGGCAAAAGTTTTTGCCGCCCTGGCACTTACCATTACTGCATTGGGCTTATTTGGATTAGCTGCCTTTACTGCGGAACAACGGTCGAAGGAAGTGAGCATCCGTAAAGTATTGGGTGCCACGGTTACCGGTTTGGTATTACTCATTTCCAAAGACTTTTCGCGGTTAGTAATCATTGCCTTTGTACTTTTTGGACCACTGGCGTGGTGGTTCCTGTCTGGCTTTTTGGAGCAATACCCCTACCGCATTACCATTGCCTGGTGGGTATTTCCGCTTGCCGGATTGACCGCGCTGATCATTGCCTTAATCATAGTAAGTACCCAGGCGCTGCGCGCGGCTACGAGCAACCCGGTAAACAGTTTACGAAACGAATAATAAATACATACTTCAGAAACCATGTTACGCAACTACATCCTTACCACCCTTCGCATACTTAGCCGGCAAAAAGTATACTCCGCCATTAATATCTTAGGGTTAACCATTGGAATTACCAGCACCTTACTACTGATTCTATACATCGTTGATGAAATAAGTTATGATCGTTTTCATACCGATGCGGATCGAATCTACAGGAGTACGCTAAATGCCAAACTTAATAATCAGGATATTAGCAGAACCTATACGGGGATTCCCATGGCGGAGGCGTTACGGCAAGATGTTCCTGCGGTTGAATCTACACTCCAGATTGGAAAGTGGAACACTACACCGGTACGGTTTGAAGACAAATCC
>CAZQXC010000183.1:0-4400 GCA_964597075.1 uncultured Roseivirgaceae bacterium
TTGTCTTTGTAAATAATGAGGGTGTTTGCCGTGCCAAGGTCTATAGCAATGTCGCTGGTGAAAAAGTCAAAAAAGCCCATGTATTGGTTTAAAAAATTGGTTTATAGATTAAGGTTTGAATTTACCAAAATATTCATTGGGTGCCCTCTTGCAGTAATATTTTAACTGCTTTTTCATGATTTCACCGATCAATGTTTAAAATGCCTGATGCCGGTGAACACCATCGCCATACCATGCGCGTTACAATAGTCAATTGAGTTCTGATCACGAACCGATCCGCCAGGCTGGATCACCGCCTTAATGCCCTGGTCATGGGCGATCTCCACACAATCCGGAAATGGAAAGAAAGCATCCGATGCCATAACCGCTCCGGTAAGGCTAAAACCAAACGCCTTGGCTTTCTCAATGGCCTGCTTTAGTGCATCAACACGCGATGTTTGACCAACGCCACTTGCCAACAATTGACCGTTAACCGCCAGTACTATGGTATTCGACTTGGTGTGCTTGGCTATTTTACTGGCAAACAGCAGTGCTTTCACCTGCTCCGGGCTGGGGAGAGCGCTAGTTACTGCTTGTAAATCAGATTCAGTATCTGTCTTAAGATCGGCAGCTTGCTCAATTACCCCGTTTAACAAACTTTTGAACTGCCCCTTTTCAGAAAGTGGTTGCTTTTGCAAAAGCAGCATCCTGTTCTTTTTTGACTTCAATATGGTCAGTGAATCATCGCTATACCCGGGTGCAATGAGAATTTCAAAGAACAGTTTGTTTAATTCTTCTGCTGCAGCAACATCGATGGGTTTATTCGTTGCCAGCACTCCGCCAAAAGCAGAAACAGTATCGGCCCGAAAAGCTTTCAGGTAAGCTCCTTTTATGGTAGCATCCGTGGCCACACCACACGCATTCGTATGCTTAATGATCACAAAAGCAGTTTCGCCAGCAAACTCCTGCAGTAAGTTCACCGCAGCGTCAACATCTACCAGGTTGTTGTAGGATAATTCTTTACCATGAAGCTGTTCGAATAATTCTTCCAGGTTACCAAAAAATTTTCCTTGTTGATGTGGATTCTCTCCGTACCGAAGTATTCTTCCTTGCTGAACGCTTTTCTTAAAAGAAGTTATGGATTGATCGCGATTGAAATAAGTGAATATAGCTGAGTCGTAATGTGAAGTAACATCAAACGCCATGGCGGCAAAAGTCTTGCGATCGGCTAAATCGGATGAGCAATTTTTTAACTCCAGTAGTTGTTGTGCTTGAGCATACTGCTTTCGTGACGAAACAATCAGTACGTCATTAAAATTTTTAGCCGCTCCTCGAATTAATGAAATGCCGCCAATATCGATTTTCTCAATTATCTCCTCATCCGATCCTCCCGCAGCAACGGTTTCCTCAAAGGGATATAAATCAACAATAACCAGATCAATGGCTTCAATATTATGAGCCTTTGCTTCGTTAAGGTCAGCTGACTCATTACGCCTGAACAGTATGCCACCAAAAATTGCCGGGTGCAGCGTTTTAACACGACCGCCAAAAATGGAGGGATAGCCTGTAAGCGTTTCAACCGGGATAACCGGATACCCCAACTTTTCAATGTATTGTTGAGTACCCCCTGTCGAGACGAACTCAACACCCGCTTTCCCAAGCAGGTGCACAATCGGGTCGAGGTTCTCTTTATTATAAACGGAAATAAGTGCGCGGGCAATCTTACGATTGGACATGATGTAATAAAAGGATGGTTAGCGAAACCGCAAAAGTAGGACTAATGGCTTAAGGTTCAAGGCTAACCGGAAAATATTAGGACTTCTTGCGATTGGCCAGGTAAACCCCACCGATAATGGCGACCATACCGATATAATGACCCATATACAAGCGCTCTCCATCCAGCACGCCCCACATTACCGCTACAATGGGCATTACATAAGTTACTGAACTGGCAAAAATTGGCGTGCTTATTTTTACTAACCGGTTAAAAAGAAATGTGGCGATGGCGGTACTCATCATCCCCAACAACACGATGTATCCAAAAGCAGGCCATGCCCCTTCGTGCGTTGAAAACTTCTCTGTGAAATCAGTGAAGACAAACAGATACGTGAGGGCCAGCGGGCCAATTAGCAACAGTGAAACGCTGGTGATTGCAAGTGAACCAATGTCGGCAATTTTGAATTTGATGAAGTTCAGGTTTGAACCATACAACACACAGGCAATTACAATCAGTAAAGCATAAAGATTAAGGCCCTCCACTTTACCCTCCGATCGCGAAAGCATAAGCATAAACGTTCCGGCAAAACCAAGCACAATACCCACCACGGCAATAGCCCGGAATCGTTGCTTAAACAACACGGCCCCAATCAACATGGTAAAGATGGGCGTCAATGTGTTTAAGATTCCGGCAATGGAACTGTCCATACGGGTTTGAGCAACCGCAAAAAGAAACGCAGGGATAAAAATGCCCATAAGGCCAGAGAGCAGAAGCCTGGGAAAATGTCTCGACTTAAGTTCGCGCAACTTGATCAACGCTGCCGGCAATAAGAAAAGGGAGGCTGCAGAAACACGCATGGCTCCCACCTCGTCTGGATCAAAAACTTTTAACCCTTGCTTTATCAGGATGAATGATGTACCCCAGATGAGGGAACAAATGATTAACAGAAATACAGCTGTACCTTTTGTAGACTCGGACATAAATAAGCAGGTGCAAAGATTGACAATCAGTCAACCATTTCAAATCTGTTTTCTTGTGATTCTAGGCAAGGACATGAATCCCGGAATAAGTTTCGCCTACCTCATCGAGAATGGCGAAAAGTTCAGGAACCTCCAGGGTTTCAACCAGGCGCATACGGAAGGGTTTAAAATCCGGAACACCTTTAAAATAGTTGGAGTAGTGCCTGCGCATTTCCAATACACCTGTTTTGTCTCCCTTCCATCGAATGGAAAACTCCAGATGCTTTTTGGTTACGCATACACGCTCGGCAATAGCAGGAGGTAATGGTCGCTCACCATGCTTAATGTAGTGTTTGATCTCGTTGAATATCCACGGATAGCCTATGGCTGCACGCCCGATCATAACGCCATCAACTCCGTAACGATTTTTGTATTCCCAGGCTTTTTGTGGTGAGTCGATATCGCCATTTCCAAAAATAGGAATATGCAGTCGTGTATTTTCTTTTAATCGGCCAATCAAAGTCCAGTCGGCAGAGCCCTTATACATCTGAACGCGCGTTCTTCCATGAACCGTGAGGGCCTGTATTCCGATGTCTTGAAGTCGCTCGGCTACTTCAAGAATATTTTTTGTACTGTCATCCCACCCCAAACGAGTTTTTACCGTAACAGGAAGGTGAGTAGCTTTTACAACAGCCTCCGTCATCTTCACCATTTTCGGTATGTCTTGAAGTAAGGCTGCACCGGCTCCACGGCAGGCAACATTCTTCACCGGACAACCATAGTTAATATCGATTAAGTCGGGCTGAACAGCCGTAGCAATCTCAGTGGATTGAATCATGTGTTCGATGTCGCTGCCAAAAAGTTGCACCCCGATTGGGCGCTCATACTCAAAAATATCAAGTTTCTGTTTGCTCTTGGCCGCATCACGAATCAATCCTTCCGATGATATAAACTCTGTATACATCAAATCTGCACCGTTCTCCTTGCACACGGCACGGAATGGTGGATCGCTCACATCCTCCATAGGTGCCAACAGCAGCGGAAAATCCCCTAATTCTATTTTGCCGATTTTGATCATTAAACTAAATCTTTACAACCTTCATAAACCTCCAAGGTCTTAAGACCTTGGAGGTTTTTGGCTATTTAAACCGCAAAGATAATATGTATTTGGAAGGATTTACTGATTTTTGGACTCCTCTCTAAAGAGGTAAAACTATGCATAACGCTACCGTATCAGACAGACATCCATTGGTATCGCTTCTGTTCATCCTTATTATGGTGGGAACCGGTTTTTTACTTGTCGGGCCTGCTATTGGTCTTGGGGTTGCTTCGTTATTTTACGAGGGAGAAGATCTTTTGCGTGCACTCACCTCCGATCCGGATTACTCCCTATATATTCCCCTTATGATCACCCAGGGTATTGCCAGCTTTATCGGGTTGATTTTGTTTCCATTGCTACACATCCGCTTTCTCGAACAAAAACCTCTGTCGCCATTTTTTACTTTGCAGGAACCCTGGTTCGCGCTTTTACCTTTAATCGTCATCATTGGTATCGGCTTTCAAGTTGCGCTTACGCCCATAGTTGAATGGAACATGAATTTTCAATTCCCTGAATTCATGAAAAGTTTTGGTGAGTGGGCACGCGAACGCGAAGATGCGTTAATGGAACTTACTAAGGTGCTCACCAATTTTCAATCGCAACGCGATTTTATTATAGCCTTCCTTGTCATTGCTGTGATTCCCGG
>CAZQXC010000184.1:0-4389 GCA_964597075.1 uncultured Roseivirgaceae bacterium
ACATTGCCTTTGTATGCATGAACCAACCCTTTACAATGACTATAGAACAAGCCGCAAGTGCCATACTTGAATTCAAGCCAACGATTGTATTTCCATTCCATTACCGTGGGCAAGGAGGTTTAAGCGATGTAGAGGGTTTTAAAAAACTGGTTAAGGCCGGAAATGCCGCCATTGATGTACGGCTACGGAACTGGTATCCCGCTTATTGACTCAAATTTTTCTTCTATTCCCCCATCATCTAATAATCAGTTGATATTCTAAGTAAAAGTGCAGAGCTTTAGTCATATACAGACAACCGTCTGAATGGCTATGAAAAAGTACCTGCTGATTGTTTGGCTTTTTCTTGTTACCGTAACTCCGGTGTTAGCGAACGCCATACTTATTCCTATGGATGCCATTCAGCGGAATCACTTAAAAGCCTATGGAATAGCCTACTTCGCAATCAAACATAACACAGAAGTTGACTGGCTTCTGAATTATAAAGGTGGAAGTTTTCTAATGGAGTACTCCCCACTGATTGAAACGGAATGCAAAATCCGGGGGGTTTCCTACGAAGTTATAAGTACTGGTTCCGTAAACTCAATTCTTCAGGAAATTTCAAGCCCTGCAGTAAACATGAATGTTGTACGTTTGGAAAAAACACCACGCATTGCCGTGTACTCACCAAAAAATGAATTTATTCTGGACGAAACTGATGCGGTGATTCATGTGCTGGAGTATGCCGAGATTCCGTTTGATATTATCTATGATGAAGAAATTCACAACGAAGCATTGTCTATCTATGATTGGGTTCATCTTCACCATGAAGATTTCACGGGACAGCCCGGTCGTTCACGTTGGCGCGAATCATCCGTACTGGAATATAAGGCACAAGAGTTAACGGCAGCAAAACTTGGTTACGCTAATGTTCCTGAAATAAAATTATTCGTTGCAAAAAAAATAAAGGCATTTGTTGCTGGCGGAGGATACCTGTTTGCGATGTGTTCGGCAGCCGAATCCATTGATGTAGCCTTGGCCATGAATGGCTCCGATATCTACGAATTAGCTGATGAAGAAATGCATGATACCTCACGATTAGACTATGAACAAACTTTTGCATTTGAGAATTTTATTATCGAGTCTCCTTACAGCAGAAAGTTTTCTGATATAAATGTTGGCAGGCGCGACTTCATGTCCAGTGGCGATTTCTTTTCACTCTTCACCTTTTCGGCAAAATGGGATCTTATCCCTGCCTTATTAACCCAAAATCACACCCATGTTATTCGTGAGTTCTCAGGACTTACAACTGCCTTTAACAAGCACCTTGTGAAACCTGAGGTTTTACTATTGGGCGAGAACAGAAAAGAGCGCAATGTGCGCTATATGTTCAGTGAATTGGGTAAAGGTTTCTGGACTTTTTACAGTGGTCATGACCCGGAAGGGTTTCCCGGAAGAGGTAGAACACCCACAGACTTAAACCTGCATCCTAACTCACCGGGGTATAGGTTAATCTTGAACAATGTACTTTTTCCATCGGCACAAAAGAAAAAGCAGAAAACGTAATTAGACTTGAGACTTAAGATATAAGTATTAAAATTTAAACTATAAAAATTAAATTTAAGTGATATGAAAACTACTTGCTTATTTATCCTAATCATACACGTATCGTTTGCACAGATACCCACCCGTGAAATTCAAATCAAAACAGCATTACTCGCAGCACCGGAAGATAAACGAGAAGGCGCAATGGTGTATGGCTACAATGCAAAAGGTGAATTTGTCCTATTACGCAAGGGCACTAATGAAATAGTGTGCCTGGCTGATGATCCAAAATCAAGTGGTTTTAATGTATCGTGTTACCATAAAGACCTGGAGCCTTTTATGGCCCGTGGTCGGGAGTTAAAAGCTCAAGGAAAATCATTCCAGGAAATTTTTGACATGCGCGAAGCAGAAGTGAAGTCGGGCAAACTCTTTATGCCAAAGCAGGCCACCAACCTTCAGATATATTCTGCTCCTGCCGAAAATTACAACCCTGAAATAGGTGAAGTAACCAAAGGAAATTTCCGCTACGTGGTGTATATCCCTTGGGCAACTGCAGAAAGCACCGGACTTCCCCTAAAACCCGAAGCACCGGGCATGCCGTGGATTATGGATCCGGGAACGCACCGGGCACACATTATGATTAGTCCACCGACTAAGAACTAGAATCCATCTCTACAATATTTGTCATCGCGGACAGCGCTCTGCGATCTCGTTTTGTGCATCCGGCAAGCTCATTTCCATTTATCCGACCATACCCTTGCCCTTCTAAGTTTTTCAAGCGTTCCATCCGCAAGGTATTGTTGGAGCTTTTCATTGATGGTGCCCGTTGAAGTAAGGTGAAACTGTCCACATTCATCGCATTGATACACGGCAACAGGGCCTGATCGTTTACCGTAATTAAAATGGACATGCGCTTCTATTAGCGCCTCAACTGCTATGGCTTCACTTGAATAAGATCGTTTACCATAAGAACAACCTGCCATAAGCCATTATTGTAATTGTTGATCAAATTTGATATAAAAACCTGAAAACGTGTCGAAAAATTTTCACATCTTAAGCGGTCTATTCACAAAGCACCAGATATAAGACACAAAGGGCACAAAGCATAATGTGAAAATATTTCCTTTGTGACCCTTTTTGCAGCCTTAGTGTTCTTTGTGGCATCACTATAAACCTGATTCATATGAAGAAATTCTTACTCTTTTCATTTATTTGGCTGCTCGCGATAGCAGTAACAGCCCAACAAAATCCTCAGGATGTTTACAACAAGCTGGCGGAAATCGCCATCATCGACCAAAAGGTGATGATGCCCATGCGCGATGGCGTACGCCTGGCAACAGACATCTATCGCCCAAAAGGCAACACCAAAGTGCCCATAGTGTTTTCCAGAACACCTTATAATTTCAATACTTGGATAGATGGCGAAATGCGCACTCGTACACTTGAGGCTGCCATTGACGCTGTGCAGCGCGGTTATGCGTACGTAGTCCAAAATGAACGTGGCCGCTTTTTCTCGGAAGGTGAATGGGACATTTTAGGTACTCCTACTACCGATGGTTATGATGCTTTTGAATGGATGAGCAAACAACCGTGGTCGAATGGAAAGATTGGTGTAACGGGTTGCTCTTCAACAGCCGAATGGCAAATGGCTGTGGCTTCGCTCAATCACCCTGCGTTGGCGGCCATGGTAGCACAAGGCTTTGGTGCTGGTGTGGGTAAAGTAGGCGAATATTATGAGCAAGGAAACTGGTACAGAGGTGGGGCTCAACAAATGCTGTTTACAGCATGGTTGTATGGCACACAAAACGATAAATTCAAACCTACCCTTCCGAAAGATATTTCCCAGCAAGACCTGATCCGTATACAACGGTTTTATGATTTGGCCACCGAAATGCCTCGGCAAGACTGGGCACAGGCGCTTCAGCACTTACCCGTTCAGGACATTATTAAAAATGTAAACGGTCAGGATGGTGTGTATGAAAAAATGATCAGGCGCAAGCCAAACGACCCAGCCTGGTTTACGGGCGGTTTGTATCACGATACCATGCCATTGGATGTTCCCGCATATTGGTTTGTATCATGGTATGATGTTTCATCCAGTCCGAACCTGGCCTTGTTCAGTCATGCCCGCAACAATCCAAACAAAGGAATTGCCGACAACCAGTATTTGGTTATCGCCCCCACCCTGCACTGCGCGTATAAGCGAGCAACAGAAAATACAGTTGTGGGTGAACGCAGTGTGGGTGATGCACGATTGAACTATGATGAACTTACCTGGGGTTGGTTTGATATGTTGTTGAAAGGTGAACAAAATGATTTCAAAAAGAAGACACCCCGAGTACAGTACTTCACCATGGGCAGTAACAAATGGCAAACGTCCGATACGTGGCCGCCCAAAAATGCCGTGATGACAAATTATTTCCTTAGCAGCGAAGGCAAGGCCAACACTAGAAATGGTGACGGTAAGTTGGTTGCAAAAGTTCCTTCAGCGGATAAACCCGATACCTTTAAGTATGATCCGATGAACCCGGTTAAATCGCATGGTGGTAATGTGTGTTGCACCGGAAACGCCATTCAGGGTGGCGCATTTGATCAGTCGGAAATGGAATTGCGTGACGATATACTGGTCTATACTTCGGAACCCTTAAAAGAAGGAATAGAAGTAAGTGGCTTTATTGAATCGACTTTATACTTGTCGAGCGATGTAAAGGATACCGATGTTACCATTAAACTGATTGATGTGCATCCGGATGGTAAAGCCTATAACCTGGATGAAACAATTCAGCGTGTGCGGTATCGTGAAGGGTATGAAAAAGAAGTGTTCATGGAAAAGGGCAAGGAAGAGCGTGCGAAATTTTCCCTTTTGGC
>CAZQXC010000185.1:0-4389 GCA_964597075.1 uncultured Roseivirgaceae bacterium
GAGGGTTCTTGATTTACGTACGAAGACATCAAAATTTACTGCTTTGGAAATCACATTGGACAAAAAGAACGCGACTGAGGGTTTTATCAAGGTTAAATTAACCCAAGGCGATTACAAGAATAAGGTTGACGAAAAGATCAGAGACTATGCCCGAAAAGCCAACATTAAGGGATTCAGGCCTGGCAAAGTACCTAATGGTGTTATTCATCGGATGTTTGGAAAATCCATCCTGGTTGAAGAAATCAATCAACTGCTCTCCACTAAACTCAATGAGTATATCCGCGACAATAAGCTTCGTATCATCGGGGATCCCCTTCCGGTAACTGACACTGCTAAAGCTATTGACTGGGAAGGTCAGAAAGATTTTGAATTCGATTACCAGATTGGTCTTGTTGATGATTTCACCTATGAATTATCGCCTAAGGTTAAGATAAAATCTTACCCCATTGAGGTGGACGATAAGGTAATCCATGAAACATTGAATGATCTTAAGAAAAGATTCGGTAAGGTTAACTATCCGGAGGTAAGTGAAGCAGGCGACAACCTGACTGGCGAACTCACTAATGCAGAGGGCACTTTTAAAAAAGAGGCTGTTTTCATTCAGACTGATAAAGTATCGAAAAAGGAGCAGAAGAAATTTATCGGTTTAAAAAAAGAAGATGCTGTAAGCGTAGCCATTGAAAAGCTTTTTGAAGACAGCGCTGATCTTGCACAGGTGCTCGATACATCCTTAGAAGAAGCAAAACAAACAATAGGAAATTATACCTTTAAGATTGCCACGATCAGCCGCACAGAGCCTGCCGAGGTAAACCCGGAATTATTTGACCGGGTTTTTGGCAAAGATGCTGTGACCAACGAAGAAGAATTTATCCAGAAAATAAAAGAAACGATTCAGGGAAATTACCAGCGTGAAACGGAACACTTTCTGGAACATCATGTTGAAGATCACTTCATCAGCAGCACTAAAATAAATTTGCCGGAAGGCTTCCTAAAGACCTGGCTTAAAGCAACCAGCGAAGGCCAGGTTACCGATGAGGTTCTGGCGAAAGAATTTGATGCCTATACCCGTAACCTGAAGTGGGACTTGATTAAGAATAAAATTGCTGAGGATAACAAAATTCAGGTTGAGGCCGAAGAGGTGAAGGGCAAGGCGAAAGAAATGATTATCGCGCAGTTTGGCGGACCCGCCATTGCCAGCCAACTGGCCGATCGCCTGGATGCTATTGCTGATAACTACCTTTCTAACGAAAACGGACAGAACTTTATGAAGCTTTATAATCAGCTCAGGAACGAGCGGATTATGAAGCACATTAAGGAGAACATAAGCTTAAACGAGAAAAAGGTTAGTGTTGAGGAGTTCAAAAAAATCGTGGAAGAGCACCGCCATTAAGCTAAAATAGCCGCTTTTACGACTATGGTTTTGGTTCTCCCAAAACCATTTTTGTTTAAAACGGGTTTACCACAAAAGATTTCTATCAATTTCGTTAAGGCTATTCCGGTAAAAACCATAATTTGACACACATAAACAGTAAACATTCTATATGAACAATACCAATGAATTCAGAAAATACGCTGTGCACCATTTGGGCATGAGCGGTGCTACCATTGACGACTATGCTCAAAAAATTGAGAATATGACGCAGTACGTTATTGAGGAGCGTCCTGGAAATTTCCGTGCGATTGACGTATTTACCCGCTTGATTTCTGACAGGATTATCTTTTTGGGCATGGGCGTTGACGACCAGATTTCCAACCTGCTTATTGCCCAATTGCTCTTCCTGGAATCAGCGGATCCAAAGAAAGATATCATCATGTATGTTAATAGTCCCGGTGGTTCCGTTTATGCCGGGCTTGGAATTTACGATACCATGCAATATATAAACCCCGATGTGGCTACCATCTGTATCGGATTGGCTGCTTCCATGGCAGCAGTATTGTTAACGGCTGGTGCGCCCAAGAAGCGATCAGGCCTTCCGCATTCCCGAATTATGATTCACCAGCCCATGAGTGGCATGCAGGGCCAGGCCTCGGATATGGAGATTTCATTGCGGCAAACGCTCGAAGTAAAGAAAGACCTTTACAACATAATTGCTAAACACAGCGGCCAGAAGTACGATAAAATCGAAAAAGACTCCGATCGTGACTACTGGATGCGTGCCAATGAGGCCAAAGAATATGGCCTAATTGACGAGGTTTTGGAACGTAAGAAGTAATTAAGCCAATTTTTACCGATGTGCCAATCTGCCAATTTAATGGTACCTTTGTACTCGATTGGCACATTGGCTAATTGAACCATTGACTAATTAATTATGGCTGAAGTAACCTGTTCGTTTTGCGGCAGAAACAAGAAGGATGTAGACCTGATGATTTCAGGTATTCATGCCCATATTTGCGACAAGTGTGTTACGCAGGCCAGCCAGATTTTACAAGAAGAAAAGAAAAGCAAGAGCGAAGCCGGGTTAACACCAAATTTTAAATTGGTGAAACCCCAGGAAATAAAGAAGTTTCTGGATGAATACGTAATCGGTCAGGATGAGGCTAAAAAGGTAATGTCTGTTGCGGTGTATAATCACTATAAACGATTGATGCAGCGCAAGATTGACACAGACATAACCATAGAAAAATCCAACATCATTATGGTGGGTGAAACAGGAACGGGCAAAACCTATCTGGCTCGTACACTTGCCAAACTGCTCCAAGTACCTTTTTGTATTGCTGATGCTACCGTACTCACTGAAGCCGGCTACGTGGGCGAAGATGTGGAAAGTATTTTAACCCGCTTATTACAGGCGGCCGATTACAATGTTGAAGCGGCTGAACGCGGTATTGTATACATTGATGAAATTGATAAAATCTCCCGAAAATCAGATAATCCTTCCATTACCCGCGATGTAAGCGGTGAAGGTGTACAGCAGGCCTTGCTGAAATTATTAGAAGGAACTTTCGTCAACGTTCCTCCACAAGGCGGCAGAAAACATCCTGATCAGAAAATGATTAGTGTAAACACGGAGAATATTCTTTTTATATGCGGTGGCGCATTTGAAGGTATTTCACGCTTCATTGCCAACCGGCTAAATACAAGGCCACTTGGCTTTGCGTCTTCTTCGGGCCTTCACCCATCTGACATTGATAAAGATAATTTAATTCAGTTTGTATCCGCTCAGGACTTAAAAAGCTTTGGCTTAATTCCTGAACTCATCGGTCGATTACCGGTACTCTCCTTCCTTAATCCGTTAGACCATACAGCCCTGCGTAAAATTTTAACCGAACCCAAAAATGCTTTAGTAAAACAATACAAAAAGCTTTTTGAAATGGAAAACATTGATGTTGAGTTTAAAGATGGTGCGATTGATTTTATTGTAGAGAAGGCCGTTGAATTTAAACTGGGTGCGCGTGGTCTGCGTAGCATTTGTGAAGCGGTGATTAACGATGCCATGTTTGAACTGCCCTCTGAAAAAACAGTTGATAAATTAGTGATTACACGGGCTTATGCCGAAGAAAAATTCAGTCGCTCGCAATACAGTAAGCTGAAAGTAGCTTAATAGATTTGAAGATTAATCGATTTGAAGATTTGAAGATTGCAGGTAGCGTAACATAAGTGTTGCTGTATTTTCAGATGCGGAGCCGGTATCCAAGACATTTTTGATCTCCCTATACCCAATCATCATTTTCTCGCGGTACTGATCATCCTTTATGATGAGGTTAAGTTCTGTTGAAACATCCTTACTGTTAGCTTTTCGCTGAATCATTTCCTTAACCACTTCTTTCCCGGCAATCAGGTTGACAAGCGATATATAAGGAACCCGAATCAGGTTCTTTGCAATCAGATAGCTTATTGAACTTGTACGGTAAACTACCACCTGGGGAACGTTGAATAGGGCTGTTTCCAATGTTGCCGTACCGGAGGTGACAATAGCCGCTTGTGCGTGATTAAGCAGATCGTAAGTAGTTCCCGAAATAAAGCTGACGTTCGGTAAAGTTCTTAAATCCCCGTAGTATTCTGGCGATAAATTATCTACCGTAGCTACCGCAAATTGATACATTGGATTTTGTTTCACCACCTTTGTCATCAACGGGATAATCACGTTGAGCTCCTGCTTTCTACTGCCCGGTAACAGCGCAACCAATGGTTTATCGTTTACTATTCTATTCCGTAATAAAAATTCGTGGTCTGCTTGATGCGCTTTTACTGCATCCAGCACGGGGTTTCCTACATAATCAACAGTCCAGTTAAATTTTCTAAAAAAATCCTTCTCGAACGGAAGAATAACAAACATCCGATCAATATTTGCTTTTAGCTTAATAGCACGATTTTGATTCCATGCCCAAACCTTGGGGGAGATATACCAGAAAACTTTAATGCCCTTTTTCTTAGCGAATTTTGCAATC
>CAZQXC010000186.1:0-4338 GCA_964597075.1 uncultured Roseivirgaceae bacterium
CTGTATGGGGATAAATTCAGGAAATTTCCGTTGACATTCCTGTGTGAGTATATGGGCCTGTCGGATGCTCCAGGCTGATGTGAAGTCATGCCCAAACTTGAGGTAAACAAAAGCCCACTGCAGTCGAAGTTCAGCAAGAACAAAGAGGCTTTTGTTGGTTGCCGGACTGATTTTTTTTAATGTTTCGATTCGGTTTTCGTAACGCTGCTCCAGTTCTGCAAACCGGTGGGCATCTTCGGTAATGAGTAATTCAAGAATATCGGCCAGGGAGCTAACGTAAATGGCTTCAGGCGTAAGGGGAGATGGTATTAGCGCCCGACTTTCATCAAGCTTTAAGTTCAGACAATGTTGGTAGGCTTTTATCGTAGCATCACCACTCATCCAGCCTTGTTGCCGGGCGTGCAGGCAGGTGCAAGTCCATAAAAAAAGGCAGGTTAACAGGCCTGCCTTTGTACAATATATAATCGTGCTGTTATCCAACGGCTTTTCTTCTGCGAACAGGTGTTGCAGGTGCACCCGCTTTTTTAGGCTTATCGCTGTCATCCAAAGAATCCATGTCTACATCAGCTAAGATACGACCGGAATGCTCATCTATTACAATTTTTTTCTTCTCGCGGATTTCTGCGATTTTTTGAGGAGGGATAACAATGTTACAACCTTCTGCAGCGCCCCGAACCACACGCACAACGGCTAATCCATTGGTCAGGCTTCCGCGCAGACGTTCGTAGTATTTCAAAATGGCTTTGTCTTCAATTTTCTTGATGGCTTTTTCGCGTTCCGCCAAAAGTCTTTTCTCTTCTTCCTGGCTTTCAGCCAGAATGCCGTCAAGTTCTTTCTTCTTAATATCCAGGTGTTCGCCACGTTCAGCAATAAGCGCTTCAGTTTTGGCGATTTCGTCTTTTTTTGCCTGGGTTAAATCTTTCCCTTCCTTGATTCGCTTTTCGCAGATTTGAATTTCAAGTTCCTGAAGTTCAACTTCTTTGGTAATGGCATCATACTCGCGGTTGTTCCGAACGTTCTTCTGCTGTTCCGCGTATTTTTTGATGAGCTTTTCAGCCTCCTTAATGCCTTCTTTGCTTTTCTTAATACCCTCTTCGATTTCTTTTAATTCGCCCTCGTGGCGTTGCAGGCGGGTATTGTATCCGGTCATTTCATCCTCCAGGTCCTGTACTTCGTCCGGAAGGTCGCCTCTTAATTTTATCAGTTCGTCTAATTTGCTGTCAATGGTTTGAAGTTTTACTAGGGCTTCGAGTTTCTGTGCTACGGTCTGAGTTTCCATTTAGTATTTTAATCTATAAGATAACGTACTGGATTCGTGATAGTTCCGGAAAAATTGACTGCAAAAGTAGGAAATTTTTCGTTCAAAATATCACCCAGCAAATCTTTCGTAAAAACCTCGCTTTCATAATGCCCGATATCGGCTATAACAATTTGATTATCAGCATCAAAGAACTCATGGTACTTAAAATCGGCCGTTATAAATACCTGAGCTCCAGCGTGGATGGCGTTTGGGAGTAAAAAGCTACCGGAACCACCACAAATAGCCACTTTTCGTACAGGCTTATCAAGTAGTGTAGTGTGGCGTATTACCTGAAGATTCATTTCCCGTTTCAGATGTTTAAGGAAGGCAACTGGCTCCATTTCTATCGCCAACTCACCCACCATGCCGGATCCAACTTCCTGGTTTTCATTTGTAAGCGGGGTAAGGTAATAGGCCGCCTCCTCATAAGGATGAGTCATCTTCAGGGTTTGAATAATTTGTGATTCCAGATAAGCCGGAAAGATCACCTCAGCTCTGACTTCATTAACGAGTTCCTGTTGATTGGCTTTTCCGATATGGGGGGTTGCCTGATCGTTAGGCATAAAGGTGCCTGTTCCGCTTAGCTGAAAGCTGCAGTTTTTGTAATTCCCGATTTGTCCCGCACCCACTTTATAAAGCGCCTCAAGAACAGTTTCTGCATCGGTTGGGGGAATGAACGTTGCCAGTTTGGTAAGGGTATTTGGTTTTGGGGCGAGTATTTTAAGGTTTTGAAGACCAATTTTTTCCGCAATTTTTTTATTCACCCCGCTATGCACATTATCCAGATTGGTGTGAATTGCATAAATGGCAATATCATTTTTTACGGCCTTTATAATGGTCCGCTCAACATAATTACTCCCGGTCAGTTTCTTTAATGCTTTGAAGAGAATAGGATGATGGGCAATAATCAGATTACAGTTGAGTTTTACCGCCTCTTCCACAACCGCTTCAATACAATCCAGGGTAACCAATATTCCTTTTACTTCCTGGTCTGCGCTTCCCGTTAAAAGCCCGGAGTTGTCATACGATTCCTGATAGGGGCGGGGGGCTATGGATTCCAGATATTGCGTAACATCAGATACTTTCATGAATCACTGAGTTAATCGTACTTTTGATTTTAATCTAACAAAGCTACACTATTCATGTCTGTTTTGAAGCATTTGCTGTGGCCGCTGGCGGTGATCTACGATGTCGTGATGAACATCCGAAACCAGCTTTATGATCGTAAGCTGAAGCCCTCTGTATCATTTGATATTCCTGTCATCAGTGTCGGTAACCTGGCGGTTGGTGGAACGGGTAAAACACCTATGGTGGAGTATTTGATTCGTTTGTTGGCCTCATCCCAAAAGCTTGCCACCCTGAGCCGCGGATATGGTAGAAAGACAAAAGGTTTCCGCCTGGCAACAGTCAGTGATATAGCAAGAACCATTGGCGATGAATCGTGTCAGCTATTCACAAAGTATGGTAAGGAAGTAACCGTTTCGGTGTGTGAGGACAGAGCTTTTGCTATTCCCCACATCCTTGATCTCCAGCCGAACGTACAGGTAATTCTGTTGGACGATGCGTTTCAGCATCGAAGAGTAAGGCCTGGATTTTCCATTCTGCTTTCCGAACATAGCAATCCTTTTTATAAGGATCATGTATTGCCAATTGGAAGGCTTAGAGAAGGACCAGAAGGAGCAAACCGGGCAGATGTCATTATTATTACCAAATGCCCCCAGAACCTTAGCGAAAACGAAATGATGAAAATGATGCACGAGGTTCATAAGTTCAGTAACAAGCCAGTGTTCTTCTCTACCATTCGGTATGGTGAACCTACACCGGTAATGGGGCATCAGCGACCATTTGTTAATCAGGTGGTGTTGTTATCCGGTATTGCGCTTACTGCGCCTCTTGAAGAGTATGTTAAAAAAAGCTTCACGCTCATCAGGCATATTGACTACCGCGATCACTATTTATACACAACGAAAGATTTACTGGAACTCGAAGCGTATATAGCCCGGTATACGGATGGGCCCATTTCCATTATTACTACTGAAAAGGATAAGGTAAAACTGGAAAGTGCTGAACTTCGGGATATTACGATGCGGCTTCCGGTATTTTATTTGCCTATCGAGATGAAATTTATCCGGAATGGTAAGGATTTTGATATGCTTGTGCAGGATTTTACAGACCGTGGATAAAAAACTACCCGCTTCTTCAACCCCGCCTATATCTTTGCTGGTGCGTCTTTCAAAATTGACACTGTATGGTATGGTGCTGCTGGCGGGTGTCGCACTTTATGCACAGGATCCGGAGCCAACCGAAACCCGAACACGGTCATCGATTATTGATGATAGCACCAAGCAGGTTTACGGTCCGACAACATCCAGAGTTTTCTATGAAGAAGACATATTTTTTAACCGATGGGTTTCTGATCCTATCGATACCGTTATCCGGAATTTCCACTGGTTTTCATTTGTAAACCGGTACACGAACCGCCATCAGGATTTAGGAAATATTGGCACCGCCATTCGGCCGGTTTATAATGATGTTCCATCAATCATTGGTGTTAGTTCTGGTTTTAATGCCTACGACCTTTATTGGGATGTCAATTCCCCGCGATACTATAATACCCGTTCTCCATACTCAAATTTAAATGTGATACTGGGGGGTGGGAGCAGGTCCCTTACGAATGTTACGTACGCCCGGAATATAACTCCACGCTGGAATTTTGGTTTTCACTATCACGGAATATTCAGTGATAAGCAAATTCAACGACAAGGTAAGGGTGATCGCAATGTACGAAGTGAGGCGTATGATTTATTTATGAGTTATCATAATAAGGATAGTTCGTACACGGCCTTGTTAAGCTTTAGTAGAATGAATCATCGCGTTTTTGAATATGGTGGGGTTAGGGTTGAAGATGATTTTACGTTAACCGACTTTTTTAAAGATAACGCCCAACCCTGGCTTACCCGTGCTGAAGGTAATGACCTGAGAAGAAATTATCATTTGTACCATCAGTACAAAGTAGGTGAGGCGTTGCAGGTGTATCA
>CAZQXC010000187.1:0-4289 GCA_964597075.1 uncultured Roseivirgaceae bacterium
TGTGCTCCTATCAAAGTTTGTGCTTGGTTGACAGTGAAGTGCTTTTAAATCGCCCCCTTCGGGTAGCCGCAAAACGTTAGCACGATAAAACCAGAAATCGATTTAAACATTAATCAATCCAGTCCTTCGTTCGCTCCACCGCCTTCTTCCATCCACTATACAACTTATCACGCGTACCCGCATTCATAGCAGGCATAAAGAGTTTATTAATCTTTCTGTTTTGAATTATGTCCTCCTTCTTCCATAACCCAATGTGTATACCCGCTAAAAATGCTGCGCCCATAGCCGTTGATTCAATAACTTCAGGTCGCTCCACTTCTGTTCCCAATATATCCGCCTGGAACTGCATGAGCATGTTATTCGCGCAGGCGCCACCATCAACTTTGAGTTTCGCCAGCTTTAATCCGGCATCTTCTTCCATAGCATTTAGCACATCTTTGGTCTGATACGCTAGCGATTCAAGTGTAGCCTTGATGATGTGATCTTTACCCGTATCACGTGTTAAACCAAAAATGGCACCCCGTGCGTACATATCCCAATAGGGTGCACCTAATCCCGCGAAGGCGGGTACCACATACACTTCGTTGGAGCCCAGTGCCTTGGAAGCGAAGTATTCGGAATCCTTCGATTCATCGATGATCCCTAAGCTATCGCGCAGCCATTGCACAGCCGCACCGGCAATAAATACACTTCCCTCCAAGGCATATTCAACCCTATTCCCCAATTGCCACGCAATAGTGGTTATCAATCCATTTTTTGATTGCTGAATTTTATTTCCGGTGTTCATCAGCATAAAACAACCCGTACCATAGGTATTCTTGGCCATGCCCGGCTCAAAACAAGCCTGCCCGAATAAGGCAGCTTGTTGGTCGCCCGCCACACCGGCAATTGGGATTTCTATACCATTAAGGTTATACACTCCAAAATGCGCTGATGATGCCTTCACTTCAGGAAGCATGGATGGAGGAATATCAAGTTCCTTTAGTAATTGATTATCCCATTGTAAATCGCGGATATTAAAAATCATGGTACGCGATGCATTGGTAACATCGGTAACATGACTTTTTCCTTTTGTCATATTCCAGATCAGCCAGGTGTCCACCGTACCAAACAAAAGCTTACCGGCTGTTGCTTTTTCCCGGGCTTGCGGAACATGATCCAGTATCCATTTGATCTTGGTACCGGAGAAATACGAATCAATAACCAGTCCTGTATGTTCACGAACATAATCCGTCAGCCCTTTTGCTTTAAGTTCTTCACAGATGGAAGCGGTTCGCTTATCCTGCCACACAATAGCATTATAAACAGGTTCACCAGTTGTTTTGTCCCATACTACTGTTGTCTCACGCTGATTAGTGATACCTATAGCGTTAACCGATGCGGGATCAATCTTGTACTCGCGGATGAGTGATTCCAACACGCCCAACTGTGAACTCAAAATTTCCATGGGATCATGCTCCACCCATCCGGCTTGCGGAAATATTTGCCTGAATTCCTTTTGGGCGATACCCGCTATTTTTCCCCGCTCATTAAAAAGTACAGCACGTGAGCTTGTGGTTCCCTGATCGAGGGCGATGATATAGTTATTCATTATTCATTATTCATTGATCGTGGTTCATTATCGGATTTTGAAAGTTGAGCTTCCAAAACAGCCCGCCTAAGTTGGTTCTTCTCAAGGTTGTACTTGTCATCGTTCCAACTAAAATATTCGCGGAAATCGCTAAGAATCGGGTTCATCACCAACTGAAGCCTTGGCATATCAAAGTACAGCATACCCGTTCTGCGGATGAAAAAGTCGAGTGGTGTTTGAACCATTTCATTTTCCAGGGTAAAGAAGAGCTCTGATCGGGCGAGGTTTATGCTCATATCATCACCAGAAAACTTTTCGAGTCCAAACAGTATAGCATCCGTTTGTCTGCCGTACGTTTCCACCAGGTAATCGGCATAATTCTGTAATCCGAAAGGATTAAGACTTGACGCTATGGCCTTTTTATAGTGAGTAACATCCTCTGCATTACAAAAAGCATCATTACACAAACTGATGCTATCAGTATAACATGGCTTTAGATCACTGTTATTAAACGACCGTTTGATCACCATGTCAACCACACGTTCAGCCATCTTGCGATAGCCGGTTAACTTTCCTCCTGCAATGGATATAAGTCCGGATGGTGATTCAAAAATTTCATCCTTTCGCGATAGCTCTGAGGCAGATTTGCCCTCTTCATGAATCAACGGTCGCAATCCAGCCCAACTTGATTCCACATCCGAAAGGATAAGCTTGACTCCGGGGAAGGAATCATTGACCGCCTCAATAAGATACTTTGCATCTTCCATTGTAGTTGTAACTCTATCGATCGCATCAGGATAGTCTGTATCCGTAGTACCGATATAGGTTGTTCGTCCGCGAGGAATGGCGAAAATCATCCTTCCATCGGGTACATCAAAGTATATAGCTTGCTTAACCGGGAATTTGTTGTGATCGACTACAATGTGAACGCCCTTTGTCAGGTGCAGTTCTTTTCCTTCTTTTGATTTGTCCAGCGTTCGCAGCTCGTCAACCCAGGGGCCGGTTGCATTTACAATTTGTGCAGCTTTGATGGTTAGTGACTGTTTACCGGATACATCCCATGCCTTAACACCACTAACCTTTCCGTTGTCATATAGAAATTCCATTGCCTGAACATAGTTGGCGACACATGCACCGTGAGTGGAGGCTGTCTTCATGATTTCAATGGTGAGGCGCGCATCATCGGTGCGGTACTCTGCATACAATCCTCCACCCTTCACATCATCTGGCTTCAATAATGGCTCATGCTTAAGCGTTTGTTGCCGGGTTAGCATCTTCCGTTGGTCAGCCTCCTTAACGCCTGCCAGCCAATCGTAAAGCTTTAAACCAAATGAAGTAAGCAGTGTACCAAATCCTCTGCCCTCCTTCAACGGAAGTAGCATTTTTTCGGCCACTACCAGATGTGGCGCCAGCTTATGCAAAATGGCTCGTTCACTGCCGACTTCCTTTACCAAACCGAATTCCAGTTGTTTTAAATACCGGAGGCCACCGTGAATAAGTTTAGTTGAGCGTGAACTGGTTCCATAGGCAAAATCATTTTTTTCAATCAGTGCTGTTTTTAATCCGCGCGAAGCCGCATCAAGTGCAATGCCGGCACCGGTTATACCGCCACCAATGATTAACAAATCAAATTTTTCCTGAGGAAGCTGGTTAAGTGACAGTTGGCGATCAAATAAATTCATAGGCCATCCAAACTACAAATAAATGCAGTACAATGGAAGCTGAATACATGTGCTGTCATGTAGCATGAAAATTTTTATGTGTAATGTATAAAAATCCTGTGCTCGCCTCCGCTAAATAAAACATTGGCATTGCTTGCAGCGACCCGCATTCTCAGGACAATCTGATACTTCTAAAAAAGTACTTGGTACAGCCAGGCCCCCAATAAACCACCGATAACCGGACCCATTACCGGGATCCAGGCATACGACCAATCCGAAGAACCTTTGCCGTGTATGGGCAACAGAAAATGCGCCAAACGCGGCCCAAGATCACGTGCCGGATTGATGGCAAAACCCGTTGTTCCTCCTAATGAAAGACCAATCGAAACAATCAACAAGCCAACAACGAGGGGGTTAAGTCCTTCGGTGAATTTGTTTGCACCAATGGTAAGCAAACCTAAAATCAAAACGGCTGTTCCTATGATTTCGCTTATCAGATTGCTGAAGGTTGAACGAATGGCCGGACCGGTACTAAAGATCGCAAGCTTTCCTGCAGGATCATCAGTGGCCGACCAGTGTGGAAGGTAATGTAGCCAAACCAGTACGGCCCCGGTAAAAGCACCCGCCAGTTGGGCAAAACAATATCCAGGCACAAGAGCCCAGGAAAAGCTTCCTGAATAAGCTAGCGCAAGTGTTACGGCAGGATTGATATGGGCACCACTAAACTGCCCCACAGCATAAATGGCGAGTGTTACCGCAAGCCCCCAACCGATGACAACTGCAAGCCAGCCGGCATTTTCGGATTTGGTTCGTTTCAACACAACGGAGGCAACAACCCCATCACCTAATAAGATGAGTGTTAACGTGCCTAAGAATTCTGCGAGGTAAGGAGACATAAGCGGTCAAAATTTAGTCAATTTGTTTTCCGGAAAGATTAAACTTAGTATAAATTCGGATGCAAAGCGTGCAAAATCTGACTATAAAAACCTGCTTGTGGGTTAAAAACCTTATCCTAATTTTGCGTCCTGCTTAAAAACACATGGAACACGAAGCGCTGA
>CAZQXC010000188.1:0-4252 GCA_964597075.1 uncultured Roseivirgaceae bacterium
ATATGATCCGTAAAAAGTATGAAACGGACGACAACTTTGACATCATCATCAATGCCGATAAAGGCGATTTGGAAATCTGGCGTTTCCGCGAAATTGTTGATGACGAATCGGAGGATATCTGGGATCACGATAAGATCAGCTACACGGATGCTGTTAAAATTGAGCCCGATTTTGAAGTGGGTGAAGAAGTTGCCGAGCAGATTTACCTGGAAGACTTCGGTCGCAGGGCGGTAACCACCGCACGCCAAACACTTATTCAAAAAGTAAAGGACCTCGAGAAAGATATTTTATTCCAAAAGTATAAGGATTTGGTTGGTGAAATTATCACGGGAGAAGTTTACCAGATTCTGGGCAAAGAAGTTTTGTTAATTGATGCTGAAGGGAATGAAATATCCATTCCGCGAAGTGAGCAAATTCAGAAGGATCGGTACCGTAAGGGTGAAAATGTTCGGGCCATTGTACATAAGGTAGAAATGGTGAATGGTAATCCGAAAATTATCTTATCACGCACATCACCAGTATTTCTGGAACGCCTGTTTGAACAGGAAGTACCAGAAGTTTATGATGGATTAATCACCATTAAGAAAGTTGTTCGGGAGCCGGGTGAGCGCGCCAAGGTTGCTGTAGAGTCCTATGATGATCGTATCGATCCGGTGGGCGCCTGTGTGGGTATGAAAGGATCGCGTATCCATGCTATTGTTCGCGAACTTCAGAACGAGAATATTGACGTAATAAACTTCACTGAAAATCTGGAGTTGTATGTCCAACGTGCATTAAGTCCGGCAAAAGTATCCAGTATAAAAATTGATAAGGACAGTAGCCGCATCTCAGTTTACCTGAAACCCGATCAGGTTTCATTGGCGATTGGAAAGGGCGGACTAAACATTAAGCTCGCAAGTCGCCTGTCTGGTTATGAAATTGATGTGTTCCGTGAACTGGATGGTCTAACAGAAGAGGATGTTGATCTGGATGAATTCTCAGATGAAATTGAGAGTTGGGTTATTGATGAGTTAAAGCGCATCGGGTTAGATACAGCCAAAAGTGTATTGACATTATCGAAAGAAGAATTGGTAAGAAGAACAGATTTAGAAGAAGAGACCATTGAAAACGTGCACGCTGTCCTCCGTAAGGAATTTGAATAGCGTTGAATTAACACGCGATTAATGTAAGTAACTTTTTAAGTCTTGAAAAAACAATAATATTTGAATATGGCAGAAGAAAAATTGATCAGGTTGAGTCAGGCTGCGAGGAAACTCAATGTGGGGCATCATACCATATTGGATTACCTGGCAAAGAAGGGGCACGTTGTGGAAAACAACCCTAACGCTAAACTCACGCCCGATCAGTTCGCCATCTTGTCGAAGGAGTTTGCCTCATCGGCAACCGAAAAAATGGAAGCCAGCGGATTGACCATTGGTGCCAAGCATGGCGACAATTTGGTGATTGAAAGCGAGAAAGAGCTTACCACCAAGAAGCGTGTTGATGAAGAGGAAAACATCATGATTAAAAACCTTGGCGCAACCGAGATCAAAGCCAAGGAAGAAGTGAAACCCGAGAAAGCTGTAACAGAAAAATCCAAACTGGAAGGCATTAAGGTTGTTGGCAAAATTGAGTTGGAGAAAAAACCAAAGCCTGCAAAAGAAGTTGAGGTAGAAGAAGTTAAAGAAGTTAAAAATGAAGAGGAGGTTGTTGCGAAGAAGCCCGAAGTAAGTGAGAAGCCAGAGCAAGCAGTTATTAAAGCCAGGGCTGATAAATTGCAAGGCTTGAAGGTTGTTGATAGGATTGAACTGCCGGCCGAGCGCGAGAAGAAAAAGGAACAGCCGGTTGCCTCTTCGAGTCCGGTAGACGATGCCAAAAAAGGTAAACGCCCGCGCAAGCGTATCATAACCCCAGGAGACAATAAAGGACAGCCTCAACGGGGCGTGGGCGGAAGACCGGTACCTCAACGTGTACAAAAAGCAGAGCCTACAGAAAAAGAAATCCAGGATCAGATTAAAGCAACACTTGCCAAATTAAGTGGTGGGGGAAAGAAAAGTTCGGGTTCAAAATACAGACGCGAGAAAAGACAAGCCGTATCCGATGCACAGGAACAGCAGATCTTGCAAGATCAGGAAGCATCAAAGACATTACGCGTTACTGAATTTATTTCTGCCAGCGACCTTGCATCATTGATGAATGTTTCGGTAAACGATGTCATCTCTACCTGCTTAGGTTTGGGTATGTTCGTTTCCATTAATCAGCGTTTAGATGCTGAAGCCATAACTGTAATTGCCGATGAGTTTGGTTATGAAGTGCAGTTCACCACTACCGATGAAGAAACAGCAGCCGAAGAAGTGCAGGAGAATGAAGAGGATTTAAAGCCCCGTGCGCCCATTGTTACTATTATGGGTCACGTTGACCATGGTAAAACTTCACTGCTTGATTACATCCGTAAAACAAAAGTTACTGCTTCAGAAGCGGGTGGAATAACACAACACATTGGTGCTTATGATGTAACCACCAATAATGGAAACAAAATTGCTTTCCTGGATACGCCAGGCCACGAAGCTTTTACCGCCATGCGTGCACGGGGGGCGAAACTTACGGATATCGCCATTATTGTGGTGGCGGCTGACGATGATGTAATGCCACAAACCAAGGAGGCTATTAACCACGCACAGGTTGCTGGTGTTCCTATCATTATTGCCATTAACAAAGTGGATAAGCCAACGGCTAATCCAGAGAAGGTTAAAGAATCACTAGCCAAGATTAATATCCTGGTAGAGGATTGGGGAGGTAAATACCAATGCCAGGCAATTTCGGCTAAGACGGGCCAGGGCATTGATGAGCTCCTTGAAAAAGTATTGTTGGAAGCAGAGTTATTAAGCCTCAAGGCTAATCCCGACAGGCCTGCGTTGGGTTCCATGATTGAAGCGTCATTGGATAAGGGACGCGGCTATGTGGCCACTATCATGGTGCAAACGGGTAACCTGAAAGTGGGTGATGTTGTATTGGCTGGTGCACACTATGGACGTGTGAAGGCTATGTTTGATGCTACAGGCGGAAAGATTAAAGAGGCCGGACCTTCAACACCGGTACAAATACTAGGGTTAGATGGTGCACCACAAGCGGGTGAAAAATTCCTCGTGATGGAATCCGATCGTGAAGCGCGCGAACTGGCCTCAAAACGCGGACAGATTTTGCGCGAACAAAGCATTCGTACAAAGAAGCATATTACACTGGATGAAATCGGCAGACGACTGGCCATTGGTAATTTCAAGGAACTGAACGTGATTGTTAAAGGTGATGTAGATGGTTCTGTTGAAGCCCTTTCCGATTCATTATTGAAACTTTCTACGAAAGAAATTCAGGTGGCGATTATTCACCGCGGGGTAGGGCAGATATCGGAATCAGATGTGTTGTTAGCTTCGGCTTCCGATGCGGTAATCGTAGGGTTCCAGGTGCGACCTTCACCAGCTGCACGCAGACTCGCGGAGAATGAAGAGATCGAAATTCGTTTATACTCCATTATCTACGATGCCATCAACGATGTGAAGGCTGCCATGGAAGGTATGTTGGCGCCTGAGCAGGAAGAAGTAATTGTGGGTAATGCAGAAGTGCGTGATGTGTTTAAGATAACTAAAGTGGGCACCGTGGCTGGATGTATGGTTACCGATGGGTACATCAAACGTAACAACCCCATACGCCTGATCCGCGATGGTATTGTGGTATATGCCGGTAAGCTAAACTCACTGAAGCGCTTTAAAGATGATGTGGGCGAAGTAAAATCAGGCTACGATTGTGGTATGGGCATCGAAAGCTTCAATAATATTGAAGTGGGGGATGTAATTGAAAGTTACGAAATGCGTGAAGTGAAACGCTCACTCTCTTAAGGTAAAAGAATAGGATTTTGAAAGGCTCCATTCAGGAGCCTTTTGTTTTTTATGGATTTCGGTAAAATGGTTCACTTTCAATTCTCCGGTCCTTAGCAAATTTATCAGCGCGCGCTATTCATTATTTAGAAGATAATGTTCTATTGATTGAGCGATTTGGCTCTCTTTTATTCTTTATCCAGTTTCAATATTGTATGCAACAGCACATTTGCACCATTGGCCATATCTACGGCCGTTGAAAATTCTTTGGGTGAGTGACTGATTCCACCAACGCTAGGGATAAAGATCATCCCCATTGGGGCAATCAGCGCCAGCTCTTGTGCATCGTGACCGGCACCGCTGGGTAAAAACATATTGGAGTAGCCCAGTTCTTTTGCAGA
>CAZQXC010000189.1:0-4251 GCA_964597075.1 uncultured Roseivirgaceae bacterium
CGCACCTATCCGGATATTAAAAAATTATTCGACATCGGTGTGAAGGTCGCAGAAGGTGCCGCCATGATGACCGACACAAAGGTCAGTTATGAAATTTTGGGCTCCGCCTGGCCGGGTCATTTTAATAAACCGTTAGCCGAAGCTATGTATGAAAACATTAGGAAAGTTGGGTTGCCAAGTTGGTCGGCTGAAGATCAATTATTGGCAAAAGCTGTTCAGTTGGAAATGAAGTCTCCTAAAATTGAAGGACTTGCTGTTAAACTGGATACGATTGGCTTGCCCAGTCCGACAGGAACAATAAACGTAATGGGTCGTCAACTCATGGCTATGGGCGGAGGTTCTGATGATATTGCGGATATCAGTTGGTCGTTACCCACTATTGTTCTTCGTTATCCATCTAATATTCCCGGCTTACCAGGACATCATTGGAGTAATGCCATTACCATGGCTACACCCATTGCACATAAGGGTGTAGTTTATGGTGCTAAAGCTGAAGCGATGACATTACTCGACATGTTATTGAAACCAGAGATCATTGCCAATGCCTGGGAGTACTATCGCAATGAGCAGACAAAGGAAATTCAGTACACGCCATTGGTTGGAGAGAAGGATAATCCAGCCATATACCTAAATCAGAAAATTATGGAAGACTATAAGCCCAAGCTTAAACCTTTTTATTACAATCCGGCAAAATATAAAACTTATCTCGATCAGTTAGGTATTCAATATCCTACCTTGCGTCCTGATCAGAAAGAAGCTGTTCAGAAGTTGGAAATAAAAAAATAGCATGTTCACAGGAATTATAGAATCACTTGGAAAGATTGAAAGGATTGTGGAGGATCAAACAAATAAACATTTCCTTATTGCCAGCCCAATCGGTCAGGAACTTAGGGTAGACCAAAGTGTAGCCCACAGTGGTGTTTGCCTTACCGTCACAAAAGTTGATAATAATAAACACTGGGTAACTGCCGTAGATGAAACATTGAAAAAATCCAGCCTTGGAACGCTAAAGGAGGGGAGTGTTATTAATCTTGAGCGTTGTATGGTGGCCAATGGTCGTTTTGATGGGCATATTGTTCAAGGTCATGTTGATCAGGTAGGTACTTGCACGAGTGTAAAAGAAGTAGAAGGTAGTTGGTTATTCGACTTTGAATATGACCCCGCTTTTGGAAATATTACTGTGGAGAAGGGATCTATTAGTATTGATGGTGTAAGCCTAACCTGTTTCAATTCGTCTACCAATGGTTTTAGGGTAACCATCATTCCATACACCTTTGAACACACCACCTTTGGCTCGTTAAAAGCAGGCGATACGGTAAATCTTGAGTTTGATATTATCGGGAAATATGTGAAAAGACTATTGGGAAAGTGATCTAAATTTTTTCTGGTACATGCAACGTTTGCGTCAGGCTCTGCGTCTATTGGCTAAAGCGATGTTATGAAATACCTAATAGCCCTTCTTTTCTTTTGTATTAGTTTCTCAACACGTCCCCAAAAAACTGTTGAATCAGTCGATTCCTTTACTAAAATCGATGTTTTTGGCCCCTTTGAAGTTGAACTGATCAAAGCCGACAAGGAATCTCTTGAAATGGACTACCGGAGCATTGATCCTGAACATATTGTTGCAGAGGTAAGTCGTGGTGAGCTTAACCTAAAACTCCGGAATAAGCATTATATGAACGACTGGACATCTAATGATTATCCCCGCTCAAAATACGTTCGGGTAAGGGTTTACTATGTTGAGCTAAATGAGGTTCGTGCTCAGGCGGGTGCTGAGGTATTTTCTAAAGGTATTTTGAAATCAAGAAATCTGGCGCTTGAATGCAGTATGGGTGCTGAAATGACCCTGGATATTGTTGCTAAAAACTTATACGCTAAAGGCAATATGGGTGCAGTTATTAAACTGAGCGGGCAAGCCGAAACTTTTGATGTAAAAGCCAACATGGGAGCTGTACTAAAAGCATCACAACTGCTAAGTAAAATTGTAAACGTAAGTGCCAACATGGGTGCAGAGGTAAAAGTGAATGCATTGGAAGAAATAGAAATTAGTGCGGGTTTTGGGGCCACGGTTGATTATACCGGTAGCCCTAACGTAAGGCATACCTCCAAAAATTTTGGAGCTGAGGTGAGAGGATACTGAAAGGCTCAGCGTTTGAATTTCATGTCAATACGCTCATTAATGATATGTGTATCCGGTAGTAGAAATACTTCACAAATCAGACCTATAATAGCCCTCACCAGTTATATCTCCTGGATAGTGTACACCTTGGTAAATCCTGCTGTAACTAACCACACCAGCCCATCGAGAACGTAATACTATACTACGGTATTTTTTCCAAGCAATAGAAAAGCGATCATGGCTATGCCAAAAGCATTGGAAGCGTTTTTCAAGTCGTGAAAATTGGCTAATTATGCCGGCAAATAGAGGTAATATGGCCGATCAGGCTCCGCATAGTATTATGATGATTCGCCCGGCTGCGTTTGGGTTCAATACCCAAACGGCAGCCTCTAATGCTTTTCAGCAATCGGCTAATGACCATGCCGAAACAATACAACAGCGCGCATGGGATGAATTTAATCGAATGGTCGATTTGCTGGAATCGCATGACATTGATGTTCATGTATTTGATGATTCTTCAACTGTGCTTAAGCCGGATGCATTATTTCCCAATAACTGGATTTCCTTTCATCCGGATGGTAAGGTAATCCTGTACCCAATGCTGGCTGAAAACCGCAGGTTAGAACGTAGAGTGGATATAATCCAGACCTTAAAAGAAGAATTTCTTGTTCAGGAAATTATAGATTTTACAGATCACGAAAAGAAAAACCAGTTTTTAGAGGGCACAGGGAGTGTGGTATTGGATTACGTTAATAATATTTCATATGCATGCCGGTCGCCTCGCACTGACGAGACATTGGTTGTCAGGTTATGCGAACAGTTGGGTTATAAGCCTATAATCTTCGATGCTGTTGACAAAAACGGTCTGGCTATTTATCATACCAATGTATTGATGTGCATAGGATCAAAATTTGCTGCGGTTTGTCTTGATGCTATCCACCACGATGCTGATCAGGAAGTGTTGCTTTCAGGTTTGGCCGAATCCAACCATAAGGTGATAGCCATCAGCTATGAACAAATGAGTGCTTTTGCCGGTAATATGATTGAAGTAAAAAGTCAAAACGGTGAACCGTTTGTTATACTTTCATCGCGAGCATTCCATTCACTTTTGCCCGGTCAGATTGATGCGATAACCCGCTTTGCTGAAATGATTCCGATTTCCATTGATACTATTGAAACCTATGGCGGTGGAAGTGTTCGGTGTATGGTGGCAGGAATATTTAATCCAAGGCTATAATACTTTCCACAACGCTGCCTATACTTCATAAAAGGACTTTTGTTAAATAGAATATATGTAATTTCACCCTTATTTGTCTGTAGATGGAAAAGTTTGATTTAGTGGTAATTGGTGCCGGGCCCTCCGGGTATGCTGCGGCCATGCGTGCAGTAGATTTTAAAAAGAGGGTCTTACTTATTGAAAAAGGTAATATTGGAGGGGCAGGAGTTACCAATGGTGCGTTGTCTTCTAAAACCTGGTGGGAGCTTTCGCGTGAGGCATCATCGTTTCGTAAAAACCTGAAACGCTATAATATTCAAGCACCCAGCATATCCTACAAGGAAATTCAAGCTGAGGTACAAGGCGCAGTGAAGGAGCGGATGGATATGCTTAAAGAGCATATGGAGCTTTTGGGGAAGCTGGAGTATTTCACGTTTATCCGTGGAAATGCAAAGTTACTCAGTCAGCATGAGATTGAGATAACCGGAAGCAATGGAAGGAAAATAGTTCATACCGATTATGTCATTTTAGCTACGGGCAGTCGGCCACGATATTTGCCGGAATTACCCATTGATGAAAAAATTGTAATGACCAGTGATGGAATTGAGGGGATGGAAGATTTCCCGGAAAGTATGGTTATTGTAGGAGCCGGGGTGATCGGGTGTGAGTATGCCACCATCTTTTCTGGTTTTGGAAAAACAAAAGTGCACCTGATTGACAAGGGTGACCGGATACTTCCTTTTGAAGATGATGACGTAGTGCGTGTTATAGAGCGTAACATGGAAAACAACGGGGTGCTTATTCACCGAAACTCGCACCTGGTGCGCATGGAAATAAAAAATGACAGGGTGGAGTATGAATTGGAATACAACGACAAGCATCGCGAGATATTTAATGTAGAGAAAGCGTTGGTTTC
>CAZQXC010000190.1:0-4233 GCA_964597075.1 uncultured Roseivirgaceae bacterium
ATCCTCATTTTTCCGGAAATATGCGCCAACACTTCATGTCCGTTTTCCAACTGAACACGAAACATGGCGTTTGATAATGCTTCCATTATCGTTCCATCCTGCTCTATCGACTTCTGTTTCGCCACTTAAATGAATAATTTTCCTCTATATACTTATGTGTCGTTAACACTTCTGTCTTTTCTTTACCAATCGCCACCATATGCTCAAAATGAGCGGATGGCTTTCTGTCGGCTGTACGTATGGTCCACCCATCACGTTCCTGCACAACATTTTTTGTTCCCATGTTGATCATCGGCTCAATGGCAAACACCATTCCGGCAACCAACTTCACACCTTTTCCCCGCTTTCCGTAATTCGGAACTTCCGGATCTTCATGAAGGTTTTTACCCACACCATGACCAACCAACTCCCGAACCACACCATATCCAAAACTTTCCACGTAACTCTGAATGGCGTGACTAACATCACCCATCCGGTTACCTGCTTTCGCCTGTTCGATTCCTTTAAATAAGGACTCGTACGTTCGATCGAGCAGTTGAAGTGTCTTCTCATCCACACCTTCCAACGGATAGGTGTAAGCTGAATCACTATGAAAGCCCTTGTAGTAAACTCCACAATCAATGGAGACTACATCCTTCTCGCGCAATTCATAGTCGCCAGGAAAACCATGAACAACGACTTCGTTTACCGAAATACAAAGTGAAGCAGGAAAAGAACCATTGTAATCCTTGAAGGAAGGTGTCCCTTCATGATCACGGATAAATTCTTCTGCCACTTTATCCAGCACCGAAGTTTTTACACCCGGTTTTACAAGCTTCGCCACTTCACCATGGGCTTTACCCAGTATCTGGGCACTTTCCTTGATGATTTGGATCTCCTCTTCAGTCTTTAAGTGGATCATCCAGCACTAAGCCGCAGCAAATTGAGAACGACCTTTTACACGACCAGACTTCATCATTCCTTCGTAATGACGCATCAGCAAGTAACTTTCAATTTGCTGTAATGTGTCGAGGATAACCCCAACCATAATCAGCAAGGAAGTGCCACCATAAAACTGAGCGAAATTCTGACCGACACCAGCCCTGACTGCAAACGCAGGAAGAATGGCAACGATCACCAGAAACATCGCACCCGGAAATGTAATTCTTGATAAAACAGTATCTATAAATTCAGCGGTTTGCTTGCCCGGCTTAATACCCGGTACAAAACCACCATTACGCTTCAAATTGTCAGCGATATCATTTGAGTTAATGGTAATCGCTGTATAAAAGAACGTGAAAATCAAAATCAATGAACCAAACAACAGGTTGTACTGCCATGAGGTAAAGTCGGAGAAGGTAGAACCAATGTAAGCTCCGATATCACTATCCCGCCAGATACCCGCCAGCAAAGCCGGAATAAACATCAACGCCTGGGCGAAAATGATTGGCATAACACCAGCAGAGTTCAACTTCAATGGAATAAAATCGCGCTTACCGCCATACAATTTATTGCCAATGACCTGCTTGGCATATTGAATAGGAATTCTTCGTGTAGCTTGGGTAAGCATAATCACGCCCATCACCACAAAGAACAAAGCCAGTAATTCAATAATAAAAAGCAAAGCCCCTTGCATACCACGGTTGTTCACCGCCTCATCGATGATAGCACCCGGAAAACGGGAAACAATACCAATCATGATTAGCATGGAAATACCATTTCCAATTCCTTTATCCGTAATGCGTTCACCTAACCACATACAGAACATTGTTCCGGCAATGAGGATAATTATTGATGAAGCGTAGAAAAATAATCCTGGTGTTGTAATGGCTTCTGTAGGGATTGTGCCGCGGATGTATCCGTAAGATTGAAAACCCGTAATAAATATAGTCAGTACCCTTGTGATTTGATTTAAGCGCTTCCGACCAGAATCACCCTCCTTCTGCATTTTCTGGAAATACGGAACCGCAAACCCAAGCAACTGCACAATAATGGATGCAGAGATGTAGGGCATAATACCTAATGCAAAAATGGAAGCCCTGCTAAATGAACCCCCAAGGAATGTGTTCAATAAATCAAAAATACCACCAGTAACAGCGTTCTGCTCAAGAATCACCGGATCAACGCCTGGTAACACAATAAATGAACCTAGTCTAAAAATGATCAGGAATCCCATAGTGTTCAGGATTCTGACTCTCAGATCTTCAATCGAAAAAATATTCCTTATAGTAGTAAAGAAACGCTTCATTATTATTTCACCGGGGTTGCAGATCCACCAACTTTCTCAATGGCCTTAACGGCAGTATCTGAAAAAGCATGAGCCTGTACGTTTACTTTTGATTTCAATTCTCCTCTTCCTAAAACCTTTACCTTATCGGTTCTTCCAATAATGCCATTGTCAATAAGCACCTTAATGCTGAGGTCATCCGATTTGATTTTCTCAGCCAAGGTTTCAAGAACATCCAGGTTCACAGCTTTGAAATAAATCTTGTTATTATTTTTAAAACCGAACTTTGGCACCCTGCGCTGTAATGGCATTTGGCCACCTTCAAAACCAAACTTTTTGGAATAGCCTGAACGTGATTTAGCACCCTTGTGTCCGCGTCCTGCAGTCGTTCCACCGGAGCCCTGACCCCGGCCTAGACGCTTGTTGGTTTTTACTGAACCTTCAGCAGGTTTTAATGTGTGTAACTTCATGGTAATTAAAGTTCTGTTACCGTAATCAAATGATTCACCTTATTAATCATGCCGGCAATCTGCGGGGTTAACTCCACTTCAACCGATCTATTCACCTTACCCAAGCCCAACGCCCTAAGTGTGCGTTGCTGTCTCTCAGGTCTCTTAATATCGCTTCTCGCTTGTGTAATTTTTACCTTAGCCATGTTCTTATCCGTTAAAAACTTTGGACAATGAAACTCCTCTGTTCTTTGCCACTGAAAATGCATCACGCATATTAGTAAGAGCGTTGAAAGTTGCCTTCACCACGTTGTGCGGGTTAGAGGATCCCTTCGATTTTGCCAACACATTATGGATACCCGCACTTTCCAATACAGCACGCATAGCACCACCGGCAATTACGCCAGTACCAGGCGAAGCAGGCTTCAACAGAACAAGTCCACCACCAAACTTACCAATAGCTTCATGAGGCACAGTTCCTTTTGAAATCGGCACTTTTACCAAATGCTTTTTAGCGTCATCAATACCTTTTGTGATGGCATCGGTTACTTCATTGGCTTTACCCAAACCATAACCAACTACACCGTTACCATCGCCTACTACGATAATAGCAGCAAAGCTGAACCTGCGTCCACCTTTTACTACTTTCGCTACGCGTTCAATGGCAACGACTTTCTCTTTCAGATCAATTTCGCTCGCCTTTACTGTGCTGATGTTGCTAACTGACATATTTTAATTTCTTAGAATTTCAAACCACCTTCTCGTGCGCCTTCGGCCAGGGCCTTAACATTACCATGGTATAAGTATCCATTACGATCAAATACAATAGCGCTTACACCGGAAGCAATTGCCTTTTCAGCAATCTTCTTCCCAACATTTTTAGAGTTCTCCATGTTAAGTCCGGATTTTTTACCCAAATCATTAACTGAAGCGGCTGCTATAGTAACACCGTTTACATCGTCAATAACCTGAGCATAAATGCCCGTATTACTTCTGAAAATAGATAACCTGGGTCTCTCGGTAGTTCCGGAGATTTTCTTCCGTACACCCTTTTTTATTCTTGATCTTCTTTCTCTGTTCTTGCCTGCCATAGGAAATGGTTTTCTATGATGCTTATCAATTATTATTTAGCAGCTGCTTTACCAGCTTTTCTACGAACCTGCTCACCTGTAAAGCGAATACCTTTTCCTTTGTACGGCTCAACTTTACGTAATGACTTAATTTTTGCAGCCACCTGTCCGATTAACTGCTTATCGATTCCTTCCAGGATGATGGTAGGGTTAGTACCTTTTTCCTGAACGGCCTGAACTTTTAACTCGCTGGGTATTGCCAAAAAGATACTATGGGAGTAACCAAGGCTCAGCTCAAGTACATTGGATTGAGCACTGGCCTTAAACCCAACACCTACCAGTTCAAGTTGCCTCTTATAACCATTCTTCACACCCTCAATCATGTTGGCGATAAGAGAACGGTACAAACCATGCATGGCCTTATGACGCTTTTGTTCAGTTGGGCGCTCCAGAATAATATTACCGTCTTCTTGCTTTATGATAAAGTCAGAATCAATTACCTGGGTTA
>CAZQXC010000191.1:0-4209 GCA_964597075.1 uncultured Roseivirgaceae bacterium
AAGGGAAGCAGGTATAACTTCATTTCCAATGCCGTCACCCGGAACCACGGCAATCGTATAGTGCTTCATTTAATGCTTTTTTTTTAAGAAGTAGGTACCGCTAAATAAATATTGCTATTGGAGTAATTCAGTCAATAAGGATTTGAATTCTGATGACTGATACATCCCCGATCCATCATGACCAATTCCGTTCACTATTCTCTTTGCATGGTTATGCGTGGATGGGTATACCAGTTCCATGTACCGGTACATATTTTCTCCACGCAAATACCGGGTAGAACCTTGTACGGTATTCTCACAGTCTGTTGTGTTTAGTGTTGGGTCCGATTGATTTCCGTTTCCAAGTAAATACGTGATGGAACGATTAACGAACCGCGTGTTAAAATTATCCTTGGTAGTGCCAGACAGGTACGGTGGTGTTGTGGTATACCCATGAGGCCAAAGTTGATAGGCAGAACACCCAACCGGAGTATAGAGCTGATTGTCGGCTTCATTTATCCGTTGCCCATCAGGATAATAAAAAAATTGTGAGTTGGCCACCACGTATTCAAATTCTATTCCAGTGTATGTTAATTCTGAAGTATTCGCACCTGTATATACATGCGTGAACGCAGCGCCAGAAGAATGACCGGTTATTATTATTTTATTTAATACCGGGAAGCGTTCAGCATTGGCAAGCTGTTCGATAAGCTTGTCCACCACGGCAAAAGAGCTTAGTTTATTGGCATTAGAGGATTCATTGCCGCGTCTAAATGTTGCTCCCGCCCAATAAAAATCTTCAGGCGATCCTGTAGCTGTTTGTCTGAAAAAAGGTGAAATGAGTATTGTGGATTCGGATAAATTCAGGGCGGCAAGTGTATTGGTGAGGTAGGAGTAATAATTGTCAGGGTCATAACTGGCTCCATGTATTACAATAATTGCCTGTTTTAAATTTTCCCATTCTGCATGCTCCTCATAAATTGGATAATTGCTGTAATACTCAAATGTTCCCATCCCTACACTTCCTTGTAACTCCACGCTTCGAAGACAATCACCTGTAGCGGTACAAGGCGGCATGGATCGAATTACATCATCTTCGGCTGTAGTAAAACTATAACTAAGCAGCTCAGAAAATTTCTCTCCAGCGGTACCAATTACCCCCGTTCCGATAGAAAACGTATACGACTTGGCATACGCTAATTCAGGTACAATAGTGGCTTTTGTATTTCCGTTGGCATAACTAATGGTGAAGTTCACTACCGATGCGCCTGATAAAAGAGATAACTCCGATCTAAATTTAGCTTGGTCAAGCGCTGCCGAAAATACCAGAATTATACTGGCATCAATAGGCACATTAGTATTGTTACCCATAGCTGCCCCATTAATGGTAGCAGTGAGTATTGACATCTTTGGAGCAGGCTCTGTATCACCACCACCACAACCCATCAAAAAACCAATACTAATGAGTACCCCTAATACGCCTGTAACCTTCATGGTGTCAAAATTAAGAAAATGGATACTTTTTCAAGTACCCATTTTCTGCTGAATTGAATACCGTATCAATTACAGAATGTATACGGACACGATGAAGTAGCGTTTGAGGCAGCACCTACTGTACACCCTACCCCACCATACGTCCATGCACTGCCAACTTTAAAAGCCCATGAATCTTCATAGTCCCAAACCTGACCGGTTCCATCTACACCCACTACGCCAAAGGTTTCAATAAGGCTTCCATTCTTATGCAAACCGATAGCATCATCCCCATTAGATGTAACACTACCCGATGCAATTACATGGTTAAACTTTGAATAACAGCTGCCAAAATAACCTGCTGCGCGTGTAACATCTAAATCCCTCACGAGCAATATCTGATCGCCTTCTTTCACTGCCTGGGATGGAAAAGGAATGGCTGACCCGAAAGTTGAAGCACCATTTGATGCAATCCTAACATCATAGGCACTCAAGTCATCAATGTCTTTCAATGCCCGCAAATGATACGCTCTGATTCGTCCTGCGGTTGGCTGAAGAGACATAATGCCTAAGAATTCCAGCCCCTCAGAACACATGGGATATACGCAATTGGAAGATTGCGTTGTTGTTGATCCGGAAGAGCAATTCACTCCCCCATAGATCCAATCTTCACCCAATTTATAGGCCCAGGAGCCTGTATAATCCCAGGCCAACGAACTTCCCGCGCTAAATGTAATTTCTCCAAACGTTTCAATAACAACATTATCTTGAAATAATTCAACCGCATCGTCACCATTGAAGTTCACCAAACCTGTTGGTACTATGTGTTCAAAACCAGTATAACAACTTCCGAAATACGTACTTAGCCCGGCAACATCAATATCTCTTACCATAAGAATATCTTCACCAGCAGATACACTAATTGCGGGGAAATCTATTTCTCTTCCGTCAGTTCCTCCCCCATTATTGGCTATACCAATGCCATAGACACTTAAATCGGAAATATCCTCAAGCGCTATTAAATGAATTGCCCTTCCATTTGTTGCCGTCCCTCCTATTTTTAGGGAGAGGATTCCCTTTAACTCAATGGCCGGAGGCACATCACCGAGTGAGAGCGTCAGTTCCTGTGGTGGGTCATTACTGCCATTAACAACATTGGATAGAGAAATAATAATAAATTCTGTGCCTTCTACCGCATCACCTGCAATGGATGTGATGGTAAATGATGCGCTTGTGCTTCCGGCAGGTATGGTGAGTGACGTTGCGCTGGTCGTATAGTCTACTCCTCCACCCTCAGCGGTTCCTCCAAAGACCAAATCAAAGGTTACATCATCAAAAATAATATTGTCAAGGGTAGCTGTTACGGTGACCTCTTCCCCCTCAAAAAAACTGAGCGTACTGCTGGTCAATGTTATTTTGGGTGGCGCAAAGGCTTTGGTGGTAAAGTTAAATTCAAATTCTTCGACTGATGATTCGCCATTAGCGCCATACGTGCCTACTGGCAATTCAATTTCATAATTGGTTTCATAGGCAAACCGCGTAGTGGGTGCAATGGTTACAATAGAGCCACTCTCATCGTAGGTAACTGAGTAGGAAACTTCCGGGCTTACCGTTAATGCTGCTTCAAAAGTTTCACGATTCAACGCATGTGAAAACACCAATTGAATTTCAGATAGCACAGAGAGATCGGTGACTCCATCAGCCACTACGGTATTACCAACTTTTTTTTGAAGCACCCTTAAGTCATTCGTAATGGGGAATCCTTCTTCTTCCTTTGTACAAGAACCCAGCAGGGTTGCCATTAAGAGAACCAAAGAAAGAACGCTTCCGATAGAAATAGTTTTTGAATAATTCATGGTTCTGAAATTTAGTATTTGAAATTTTAATACGCTCATGTTAGTTACTTTGGTAGTTAAAAGATTTCGGGAATACTTTCGGATCGAACTCCCAAATGATGGGCAAGAAAAAATAAGCTAAAACTGTTATGACAATAATTGAAATTAAATTCATCCAAATTCCAGTTCTCATCATATCCCAAATGCGCAAGTACCCCGAACCAAAAACTACTGCATTTGGTGGGGTAGCAACCGGCATCATAAAAGCACAGGAAGCTGCCAGGGTTACTGAAACCATAATGGAATATGGGTGAAGATTGAAGGCGAAGGCCAGGGGTGCCAATATGGGTAGTATCATAGCTGTAGTGGCCAGGTTGGAAGTAATTTCTGTTAGGAAATTTATCGCGGTAACTAAAATAAGGATTAACAGGAAAAGGGAAATGCCATCCAGCAGCGTAACCTGACCTGCAATCCACTTGGCTAATCCTGTTTCGCTAAAACCCTGAGCCAGTGCCATGCCACCTCCAAACAAAAGCAAGATGCCCCACGGTATTTTGTAACATTCCTTCCAATCAATTAATCGCTCTTTTCCGGCTTTTGCCGGAAGCGTAAATAAGAGTACACCGGCAGCCATCCCGATAATGGTATCGTCTAACGCGGGGATTAATTTTTCAAGTAACGAGCGCGACATCCAGAGTAGTGCTGTAGTAACAAACACAATCAATACTGAACGTTCTTCACGAGAAATTTTACCCAGATCACTGAGCATGTTGTGGATTTGCTGTTTACCCCCCGGGAATTCCTTTTGCCCGAATGTAAAGCCGAACCGGGTTAAGTATAGCCAACATAGCAAAAGCAGTATAATTGAAATGGGAAAACCAAATTGCAGCCATTGAAAGAAACTGATTTTGACACCGTAGGT
>CAZQXC010000192.1:0-4184 GCA_964597075.1 uncultured Roseivirgaceae bacterium
TTGATCTGGCGGTGGGGCCATCTCACGTTCCTGACCTGTTTGTTTTGCAATTTTCCAGGCGCGCACATCGGTGTACCAACGGCCGTTATATTCCCGGCTTTCAATGTTGATGGAGGCGGTAATTCTATCCCCGGCATTTAACCGGTTTTCATCCACCTTCTCCCCCCACAGTGAAAGGCAAACCTTCTTGGGATATTGTCCCGGTATTTCGAGAATGAATTCCTGCTTTTTCCATGTTCCGTTTTTTCCCTGGCCCGTTTGAAGCGGCAAGAGACTGACTACTGTTCCTGATATTTCCATTTTCAAATTATTTACTGCTATAAAGCCCCGCCTTTAATTTCATCCACCACGGAAGGGTCGAGCAAGGTAGTAACATCTCCTAAATTGGAGGTATCTCCTTCGGCAACTTTTCGCAAAATTCTTCGCATAATTTTTCCCGATCGCGTTTTGGGCAGTCCGCTTACAAACTGTATCTTATCCGGTTTAGCAATGGGACCAATAATTTTAGCAACCAGTTCACGAATTTCTTTGCGCAGCTTTTCCGCTTCGTGCGGTTTGTCGTAACAGATTACATAGGCATAAACACCTTGTCCTTTAATATCATGAGGGTAAGCTACTACAGCCGATTCGCACACCGCTGAGTGTTCATCAATGGCACTTTCAATTTCAGCCGTCCCCATGTTATGACCCGATACAATAATAATATCGTCTACCCTGCCGGTAATCCGATAGAAGCCTTCTTTATCGCGCTTACACCCATCACCAGTAAAGTATTTTCCGGGAAAGGTTGAGAAGTACGTGTCTTTAAACCGTTGGTGATCTCCATAAATGGTTCGGGCCATGGCGGGCCACGGAAAACGAATCGCCAACCGACCTTCAACTCCATTGGCCAGCAACTCATTTCCATTTTCATCCATAATGGCCGGCTGCACACCCGGTAAAGGAAAAGAGGCATGCGCTGGTTTCATTTTTGTAACATGAGCAATGGGAGAAATCATAAAACCTCCTGTTTCCGTTTGCCACCACGTGTCAACCACCGGACATTCACCCCTGCCGATATTCTCCTGATACCAGTGCCATGCCTCTTCATTGATGGGCTCACCCACGGTGCCCAATACGTTAATGGCTTGTAAATCGTATTGGCGCACAAAACTTAATGGCGCTTTTTCCAACGATCGGATAGCCGTTGGTGCTGTATAAAAAATATTTACACGATGTTTTTCGGCCACATGCCAGAACCTGCCCATATCCGGCCAGGAAGGGATACCTTCAAACATGAGTGTGATTGCTCCAGCCGACAACGGACCATAAACAATGTAGGAATGCCCGGTGATCCAACCTACATCCGCTGTGCACCAATACACCTGTCCGTCTTTATACTGAAATGCCGTGCGAAAGGTATAGTTTGTGTACACCATATAACCACCACAGGTATGAACCATGCCTTTTGGTTTTCCGGTAGAACCACTGGTATATAAAATAAACAACAAGTCTTCAGCATCCATTTCTTCGGCCGCACATACATCCGAAACGTTTTGGATTTCCACTTCCCACCACAAATCCCGACCGGGTTTCATGTTTACTTTTGAGTTTGTCCGTTTAGCCACAAGAACCCACTCCACCGTGGGACATTTCTCTAATGCTTCATCTATTATAGATTTAAGATCAATGATTTTATCACCACGGTAAGCTCCATCGGTAGTCAGTACCAGTTTGCATCCTGCATCATTAATGCGATCAATTAAAGAGCCTGCAGAAAAACCGGCAAACACTACCGAGTGTACGGCACCAATTCGTGCACACGCTAACATCGCATACGCTACTTCCGGAATCATTGGCATATAAATGCAAACACGGTCGCCCTTCTTCACCCCTTGTGCTTTAAGCATGTTAGCTACACGGCACACGTGAGTAAAAAGCTCCCCATAAGTAATGTACTGTGATGCTTCAGCCGGGTTGTTGGATTCCCAGATAATGGCGGTTTGATTAGCCCTTTCAGGTAGATGACGATCAATACAATTTTCTGTAATGTTCAATTTCCCATCTACAAACCATTTAACCTCAGGTTTTTGAAAATCCCATTCAAGTACATGTTCCCATTTTTTTTTCCAAATAAAATCATGGGCTATTTCGGTCCAGAAAGCTTCGGGGTTCTCTACGCTGAAGTCGTACTGTTTTTGATATTCCTCGAAGGAACTGATCATGTTCATAGGCATTTCAGATTGGAGACACCTAAAATCGGATATTTGTTCGACTTGAAAAACCTTTATTACAGGAAGTATTCCACAGCAACCGCTACCAGTGCGCCAAGTATTGCCACGGTTAATTTCCTGGCATTAAAGCGGTGCTCAGGACTACTTTCAAACACAATGGTAGTGGAAATGTGCAGAAAGTTTCCACTTACGAGTGCGTATAACAATACCAATCCGGATTGTGAGAGTATTTCAGCCTCTACCAGGTACGTGCTGATCAGCAAGCCGATAGGGGCGGCCACAGAAAAAACAATCAGGTAAGGAATAGCTTTGTTCCGGGAGTTCAGTTGAAAGGAGAGTACAGTAATTAAGGCGAAGGCCGCTGGTGCACGGTGAAGGGCAATCCCTAACAAAATAGCATTCGCGTCATACTGAAAACCCATAGTAGCGGGCTGTGCCAACATTGCGCCTTCAAGAAAAGCATGTACACACAAGGCCGTCAGTAATACAATGGCGGATACCTGTTGATGATAATGTGAATGTTGATGGTCATGCTCGTGCGTGTGGATGCCTGCATGCCGGACAGGCAGGTGCCCATGCTCCACACCCGATGTGAAATGCTCAAGAACCTGTTGCAGGAAAAAGCCACCCAATACAAACAGCCCAATTAGCTCCACTTCACCATGGCCACGATACAACTCCGGAAGTATGTGTACTACGGTAATTCCAAAAAGATAGGCTCCTGCAAATACCAGCAATAGTCTAAAGCTTTTTGTTCTGCCTCCGGGTATAAGGTATATCAACAACCCGGAAAGAAGCGGTGTGAAGAAAAGAACCAGAAGCTTTAAGGTCATATGTTATTCGTTATTTCACCACTACGTTTTGCTCAATACCCTTCGAAATAAAAACTTTAGCATTACCAGATTCATCAGAATAGATAATTAACCCATCCAAATCATCGCGGCTTTTCAGCATTTCAATGGCACGTTCATGTCCCATAACCATAAAAGCCGTAGCCCACGCATCGGCCGTAATACCATCCGCTGCAAAAACGGATGCACTTAAAATTTCTTTACGTGCCGGATAGCCCGACTCCGGATCGATGGTGTGCGAAAATTTCTTACCATCAATTTCACGGTAGTTAAAGTAATTTCCGGATGTAGTGAAGGATTTATCTTGTAAAGAAATATACGCCTTAAAAAAAAGGTTATCACGTGTAGAGGCAGGATCGAGTATGCCTAATTCCCAGGGCTTTTGGGTTTTAAGATTAATGCCGCAAGCCATTCCCTCTCCACCAAGTTCAACCAGCATGTTTACAATACCTCTTGCTTTCAGAAACTCGGTTATAACATCTGCGCCATATCCTTGTCCGATTCCACCAAAATCAAGTTGCGTGCGTGAATCAGTTTTCCATACACTGTCCTGATTGAATTGTATCTTTTCAAAGCCGACAAAATCACGAATGGAATCTACTTGCAAATTACCCGGATTAAGCGGCTCAGCCGGACCAAACCCCCATGCATTAACCAGCGGCATTACAGTAGGATCAAAAGCACCGGAAGAGGCAGCAAAAACTTCTTGTGACTTCTGAAGGACGGGAGTTTAAACGTGAATGTGCGTTCGCTTTGGTTGAATAACGTAATATCTGAATCGGACAAATAGGTGTTAATGCTTTGGTTAACAACTTCGAGTAAGGAATCAACGGAAGTCTTAAAGTTTCTTCGCTGATCATCAAAATAGGTTATGTGGTAGGTGGTGCCCATCGTCTTTCCCTCAATCATCATCGGTTCCGGTGCCTGGTTTTTCCGGTACAGCCAGACCACAAATACTGAGGTTATTAAAATGATACTGTAGATAATATTCTTCTTCCGATTGTCCATACCCAAAAAATGAAGGCGCAAGTTATGCAAATTGGGCTAATGCAACAGTGTTGCTTTAACAAAATCGGTTGAATTGAGTACCTTCGCGAAACACCAGTTCATGCGCGAAGAT
>CAZQXC010000193.1:0-4182 GCA_964597075.1 uncultured Roseivirgaceae bacterium
CGGGCATCAGGTTGGCCTCCATGTGTTTAATGGTAGGCTTGAAAATGAGGTCGCCTGCGAGCGAAAGGCCACCAAACAAAAAAATCGCTTCTGGATCGGTATGCAGAACGGTTTCGGCAAGCTTGGTTCCGAGTATCCTGCCGGTGTATTCAAAAGCTTCGCGTGCAACGATGTCTCCGCGGATGGCAGCCTCGGTAATCATTTTTGTATTCAGGTTATCAAAACTGATACCGCGAAGTTCACTAGGCTCAAGGTAGTCAGCCAAAAGTTTATATACTGACCGTTTAATTCCGGTAGCGCTTACATACGTCTCTAAACATCCGCGCTTTCCACAGTTACAATACCTACCTGCATAGTTAACCGTGGTATGTCCGAGTTCACCGGCTATACCATGTTTGCCATTTATGAGTTGTCCGTTACTGACAAAGCCACTGCCTAGCCCGGTACCCAATGTTATCACAACAAAGTCTTTCATGTTGCGCGCTGCACCATATACCATTTCACCTACTGCTGCGGCATTGGCATCGTTGGTAACCAGGGCTGGCACTCCGAAAGGTTTAGAAAGCATATCGGCTAATGGAATAATTCCTTTCCATTTCAGGTTAGTAGCATGTTCAATGGTGCCCTTGTAATAGTTACCGTTAGCCGCTCCAACACCAATGCCCACTAAAGAGTAATCAGCATCCAAATTGGTGATAGCTTCTTTTATGGCTTTGGCAAGGTCATTTACCAGGTCAGAAACTTCTGCATGTTCCTGGGTTTTGATACGGTCCTGAAACAAAACATTGCCGGAACGATCAACTACTCCATACTTGGTGTTGGTTCCTCCAATGTCGATACCGATAGTAATTTCTTTCATCTGTTCCAGAATTATATGGAAAGTATTTTTGCAATCCGCATCATGTCATGATCTATTTCGTGTGGTCTGTTCATAACGGAGTCGAAGGCATTAAAAACAATGTTGTTATCGCGTATACCTACCATGGCATCGGTTTCGCCTGCCAGTATTCCTTCCACAGCGGCAACACCCATTCTGCTCGCCAACACCCGATCGAAATAGGTGGGGGATCCACCACGCTGAAGATGGCCAAGTATCGTTACCTTAATGTCGAAATAAGAAGAACGCTCAGCAACTTTGCGTGCGATTTCGTTGGCGCCACCAATTTTTGAACCTTCTGCAATCACTACCAGGTTGGAACGTTTGTTGGTAATTTCCCCTGCTGTCAGTAATTCATAAACCTTGTCAAAGGAAGTTTCACTTTCTGGAATAATAATTACACCAGCACCACCGGCAACACCACTGTACAATGCAATGTACCCGGAGTTGCGACCCATCACTTCAATAAAAAAAAGTCGGTCATGTGACAGTGCTGTATCCCTGATTTTATCTATGGCCTCAACCGCTGTATTGGTGGCAGTATCAAAACCAATGGTGTAATCTGTTCCAGCTATGTCGTTGTCGATGGTGCCTGGTATTAGCAGCGAAGGAATTTGAAATTCATTGTGAAGTGCATGAAGACCGGTAAAAGTACCATCGCCACCAATGGCAATGAGTGCATCAATACCAACCTTCTTTAATTCATTATAGGCTTTTTGTCTGCCTTCTTTTGTTTTAAATTCTTCACTGCGTGCAGTTTTTAGAATGGTGCCTCCTCGCTGAAGAATATTACCTACAGATCGCGCTCCAAGTTTTACTAATTCACCATTAATCATACCTTCATAACCTTGCATGATTCCGTAAACTTCCTTATTATGATAAATACCAGCACGAACTACAGCCCGTATGGCTGCATTCATTCCCGGGGCATCTCCTCCGGATGTAAAGACGCCAATTCGTTGAATAGATGATGACATTGAATGTGCTAAAGCATTCAAAAATAGTGGTTCAGCGCGACTTTTTACATGTGAGAAAGCTTAACTGGATTTCAATCGTTTGAAATGATTGATGAGGCCATTTGTTGAGGAATCGTGCGAGGTGATTTCATCCAATGAGCTTAATTCTGGCAGTATTTTTTTGGCCAGGGCTTTACCCAATTCAACACCCCATTGATCGAAACTGAAGATGTTCCAGAGTGCCCCTTGAACAAATATTTTATGTTCATACAGTGCAATTAAACTACCCAATGTGCGTGGTGTTATTTGGTCAACTAAAATACTATTGGTGGGTTTATTCCCTTCAAAAACCCGGTAGGGTAAATGGAATTTAATCTGATCGTTTGTAAATCCAGTGGCCTGTAATTCTCCCTCAACTTCATCCGCTGTTTTTCCTCGCATCAACGCTTCCGTTTGTGCGAAGAAGTTGGAAAGTAGTTTTTGATGATGATCACCAACTGGGTTATGTGTTTTTACGGGAGCAATAAAATCGCATGGAATTAATTTTGTTCCCTGGTGTATTAATTGATAGAAAGCATGTTGTCCGTTTGTGCCGGGCTCTCCCCAGATGATGGGTCCGGTTTGATAATTTACAGGTTGACCTGCACGATCAATTGACTTACCATTGCTCTCCATGTTGCCTTGTTGAAAATATGCAGCAAAGCAATGCAGGTATTGATCATACGGAAGTATAGCTTCAGAAGCTGCACCAAAGAAATTATTGTACCATATACCCAATAAGGCGAGGATAACAGGAATGTTTTTCTCGAAAGGTTCTTTGCGGAAATGATTATCCATTTCGTGTGCACCTTCCAATAGTTTTACAAAGTTTTCGTAACCAATGGTACAGACAATGGATAACCCGATGGAAGACCACAACGAATAACGTCCACCAACCCAATCCCAGAAAACAAACATGTTGGCAGGATCAATACCAAATTCTGTAACTTCTTTTTGATTAGTAGAAACAGCAATGAAGTGTTTTTCAACAGCACCTTTGCCACCTGATTTCTCCATAAACCACTGTTTGGCCGATTCGGCATTGGTCATAGTTTCCTGCGTGGTAAATGTTTTGGAGGCGATAATAAAAAGTGTTGTCTCCGGATTTACTTTTTTTAGTACTTCGGCTATGTGTGTCCCGTCAACATTCGAAACAAAATGCGGAGTAATGGTTGACCAGTAGGGGCGAAGCGCTTCGGTAACCATATAAGGCCCCAGATCAGAGCCACCAATGCCTATATTCACAATATCGGTAATGGGTTTATCTGAGTATCCTTTCCAGTCGCCACGTTGTAAGTCGTTAGAGAATTTCTTCATCTGCTCCAACACGCGATTAACTTCCGGCATTACATCAACACCGTCAACTAGTACAGGCTCATTTGTCCGGTTGCGTAAGGCTACATGAAGGACTTGTCGGTTTTCCGTTTGATTAATCTTAAGGCCTTTAAACATTGCCTCTATTGAAGCCTTTAGCTCCACCTCGTTGGCCAGTTCCATCAGAAGCCGAAGGGTCTCTTTCTCAATGATGTTCTTGGAATAATCGACCAGGATATCGTTGAATTGAATATGAAATTTCTTGAACCTATCCGTGTCTTCCAGGAAGAGATCATTCATGTGGGTGGCTTGCATGGAAAGAAAGTGGATTTCCAGATTTCGCCAGGATCGTGTTTCGGTTGGGTTGACAGTTGCCAGCATAATTGTGAGGATTGAGGCATGCAATATAAAACGAAAAACCCCGACCCAATACTAAATCAGAGCAGTGCTTTAGATGCAAGTCATTATAAGATGCTAACCGGTCATTGAACGAACTTGTGTAGCCTACATAGGTCTTTTTAAACTGAGGACTATATAAGACGTAGACAGTGTACATGAAAAAAGCAGCGATCAAGCTGCTTTTAAACGTAGCGTGGGGGGGGAGTTGACTGCCCGCCATGGCGGGAACCCCCGTCCGCCTGTGGCGGATATGAATCCAACGGTCATAGAGCTTGCGGGAACTTCACTTTGAGCACAGCTTTAATGTACGCTCTTCCTTTTCCGGATTTCAATTCTCGTTCCCGCTTTATTGCTTGTGCTTTGGATTCGTACAATTCTGTGAAGAGTACAACCCAAGGCCTGAATTTTATGGTAAACCCCTTGGTTGCAAGCTCATTGTGAGAAGCCAACCGGTCATTGAACGAACTTGTGTTGCCTACATAGGTCTTTTTAAACTGAGGACTATATAAGACGTAGACAGTGTACATAAAAAAAGCAGCGATCAGGCTGCTTAAAACGTAGCGCGGGGGGGAGTTGAACCCCCGACCTTTGGGTTAT
>CAZQXC010000194.1:0-4137 GCA_964597075.1 uncultured Roseivirgaceae bacterium
GTCATAAGACAACAGATTTACAGTCTGTCCCAGTTGGCCGCTTTGGTATTCCCCCAATTGGTTACGGAATCAAAGGTAAAACGCCCCAAACATCCCGATAAAAACATTTCCAAGAACGTTTTGAAACCTGAATCGATATGCTCAAAAACAGGGTTTTCAAAAAATAGGAGTGCAAAATTATACGGTTTTTTGGTTTCGGCAAACATTTTAAAAAAGTGAGGAATGAACGGTTTTAAAGTATGGCGATATCATTCACGATACCTTGCCCGAATTCCTTCTGAAAAAGTTCCAGAACCTTCGATTTATGGAGCAGAAAATCGTTCTTCATCGCTGCGGTTTTGAATTCAACGAACAAAACCTTGTTTTTGATAAATACCTTTCGGGTTCGCCTGGCGATTGGCCCTCCCACCAATCTCTCCCATGAAGCCACCACCTGTGCCTCATCAAATTTTGATTCCAGATGATAGGAGTTCAAAAGGTCGCGAATGGCATCCTTGATTGGTAAAATATCAGACTTCTTACCCCTGCCTTTCATTGCACTGGTTTTAACCGAACTGTTCCTTTTTCAACGCTAAAGATATCGCAATCAATATCAAGTTCATCAACCATAGCCTGCGTTCGCTCGGGGCCGGCATCGGTTATGAAGGATTGGCCATAACTCTCCCCCGAAATAACCTTAAGTAACCGGGCAATGCGGGTATCATCCAATTTGTCGAATATGTCATCTAACAATAAAATCGGGCTAAAGCCTAGGTGGGATTTAATTACCTCTACCTGAGCTAGTTTAATGGCAACAAGAAACGATTTCTGCTGGCCTTGCGACCCCAAACGCTTCAGCTCACCATGAGCGAACCCAAATACATAATCATCGCGATGTATACCAAAGGTAGTTCGCTGTAAAACCAAGTCCTTTTTGATACTGCTTTTCAAACCTGCCTCAAATTCAGAAGCGTCTAATTCAGAAGCGTAAGCTAACGTGGCATCCTCACGATTATCTACCAACAAATTATAGGAAGTGTTGAAAACGGGTAAAAACTCAGCTACAAATGCCTTTCTTTTTTGGTAAATCACACCACCTGACCTGGCCATCTGCTGATCGTAGAGATCAACCATATCATAGTCTATTTTATTGTTCTCAGCGAAAAGCTTCAGTAAGGCATTCCGTTGCTTAAGTGCATGATGATATTCCAAAAGTGCTTCCAGGTAGGCGTGATCGATCTGGGCAATCATTTGATCAAAAAATTTCCTGCGCGCCTCACTACTTTCCTTTATCAAGTCAACATCCATTGGCGAGATCAGCACGACAGGATACTTCCCAATGTGATCACTTATCCTTTCGTAATCTCTTGAGTTTTCCTGAAAAACTTTTTTCCTGCCAGATTGAATCTGACAAAAAACTTCCCCCCTCTTATTTTCATTTCTGAAAAGACCTCTTATAAAAAAGTAATCCGCTCCGTAGCGAATATTCTGAGTATCGGAGGAGTTTGAAAAACTTTTGGTAGCCGATAGATAATGAATACCATCCAGCAGGTTCGTCTTCCCGCCTCCGTTTAAGCCCAGCAAAAAATTTATCCGGGAAGGAAACTCCAGCACTAATTCTTCATAGTTCTTGAAGTTCATCACTTGGAGTTTTTCGAGCTGCACGGTTATGACGGGATAAAAATCAGTAAAATGGGAAATCCGGATTTCAAGACATACACTTGGCGATTGACCAATTGTACCCTATTTTCGCAGTCCAAATCAAAATTAGGGATATGTCCACGACCGCCAAAGCTAAGAAAAGCAATGCCTCCGAGGGTGCAGAAAAAGGTTTTTCCAAAGAAACCTATCTATTCTGGTATGAGAGCATGCTGTTGATGCGCAAGTTTGAAGAAAAAGCCGGCCAGCTTTACGGTATGCAGAAAATAAAAGGTTTTTGCCATTTGTACATAGGACAGGAGGCTTGTGCAGCGGGCGCTGTTTCAGCCTTGGAAAAAGGTGACAAGTGGATTACCGCTTACCGCGATCATGCCCACCCGCTTGCATTAGGTACAAGCCCGAATGCAGTAATGGCCGAGTTGTATGGAAAAGAAACCGGTTGCTCCAAAGGCAAGGGCGGCTCCATGCACATCTTTGATAAGAATGTGAATTTCATTGGAGGTCATGGTATTGTAGGCGGACAGATTCCGTTGGGTGCCGGAATTGGCTTCGCGGAAAAATATAATAAAACCGGTAACCTTTGTATTTGCATGATGGGTGATGGTGCCGTGCGGCAAGGTGCCTTTCATGAAGCACTTAACCTGGCTATGTTGTGGAAGTTGCCCGTAATTTTTGTGATTGAGAACAACGGCTACGCCATGGGCACTTCAGTTCAACGAACATCCAATGTGCATGAGCTTTACACGTTGGGCGAATCATATGATATGCCATCGGAACCAGTAGATGCCATGAAAGTTGAAGAAGTCCATCATGCTGTTGCCCGCGCGGCTGAACGCGCCCGCAAAGGTGATGGCCCTACCCTACTTGAATTCCGAACATATCGGTATAAAGGCCACTCCATGTCAGACCCTCAAAAATACCGCACCAAGGATGAGGTAGAAGAGTACAAGCAACGCGATCCTGTTGAAGTTGTAAGGAAAACCATATTGGATAAGAAAATGGCCACCGAAAAAGACCTAGAAAAAATAGAGCAGAAGGTAGCCAGCCAGGTAGAAGAAAGCGTGAAGTTTGCCGAAGAATCCAGTTTCCCTGATCCCTCAGAAGCTATGACCGACATCTATCACGAAGCGGACTATCCCTTCATTACAGACTAAAAGCATCTCTTCCTGCCGACAGACAGGTTTGATTAATATCATCTTATTAGTAGTTTTGCGCCCCTCCCGATGGATTTCGGAACTTAATAGGGCAAACATTTAGTGTAATGGCGAAGAAAGACGAAACAAAAGACTTACTGCAAAATCCTGAAGCGCTTGCTGAAAAGCTGGAAGGAGCTGAGAACTGGCTGGAGCAAAATTCAAAACTGGTAACCGGTATTGTGGGTGCTTTATTCCTGATTGTAGCAGGGTACTTTGGTTTCATGTACTTCAAATCTAGCCAAGACGCCCAAGCCCAGCGCGACATGTTTCAGGCGGTATATTACTTTGAGGCTGATAGCCTGAATCTTGCCTTGAATGGTGATGGAAATAACCTCGGTTTCATTGATATTATTGATGAGTACAAGTTTTCTGATGCTGCAAACCTGGCTCATTTCTATGCCGGTGTTTCCTATTTGAAACAAGGCAAATACGAAGCCGCCAGATTGTACCTGGAGGATTTTAGTTCGAATGACTTACTGGTTCAAGCCCGGGCCTACAGCCTGATTGGCGATGCCTATATGGAAGAAGAAAAATTTGAAGAAGCAGCTAAATACTATAACAAGGCAGCAGGCTATAAACCCAACAAATTTTTCACACCTACCTATTTAATGAAAGCCGCTTTAGCCTACGAGAAGTTGAATCAACCCGAAAAAGCAAAAGAAGCATACGATCAGATTATCACCAAATATTTCGAGTCAGCTGAATACACAAATGCACGAAAGTTTAAGGCCAAATTGGAAAGCAACTCGTAATAGAATTTCATCTACTTTTAAGGGATAGAAATTCTATCCCTTTTTTTATGTTCGCCCATTTATAAAACAAAACTCGAATGGCAGGTCCATTATCATCCGGAAAAGTGTTAACCCGCATTGATCTTTCATCCACACGCATTGCTATAATAGTTGCTGAATGGAATGAAGAAATTACCGGTGCCCTATACTATGCGGCAACATCAACATTGCTGAGCCATGGGGTAACCAAAGAAAACATTATCCGGAAAAATGTACCCGGAACATTCGAGCTATCACTCGGTGCACAATGGATGGCACAACGCGATGAAATTGATGCCGTGATCTGCCTGGGTTGTGTTATTCAGGGGGAAACCCCGCACTTTGATTATATCTGCCAGGCGGTAGCGTATGGCCTTACCGAAGTAGGACTAAAGACCGGCAAGCCGGTGATTTTTGGTGTACTCACAACTCTCACCAAACAACAAGCCTTTGACCGTGCCGGTGGAAAGTATGGTAATAAGGGAGAAGAGGCTGCGCTTACGGCAATAAAAATGTTGGGGTTCTGATTAAAT
>CAZQXC010000195.1:0-4126 GCA_964597075.1 uncultured Roseivirgaceae bacterium
AGGAAATCAAGTTTGCTTTAGAGGCCGGCAACCACATTGGCAACCTTTTCTTTTGCGATGAAATGGTGGACTTAGACGAGCTCCAGTCGCTCGGGTTGGATGATAAACTACTGATACCCGTTTCAAAAGAAGTGTTCGATAAAATTGCCGTGCGGGAAAATTCGGGTGGCGTAATTGCCGTTGCCGAGATGAAAGTTCATCAACTTAAACATATTAGGTTAAGTCCCAACCCGCTCCTACTGATTCTTGAGGGTGTGGAAAAACCCGGTAACCTAGGCGCTATTTTACGGACAGCCGATGCAGCTGGAGTAGATGCTGTCATCATCTGCGACCCGCAGACGGATTTTTATAACCCAAATGTTATCCGTTCAAGTTTAGGTTGTGTGTTCACCAAACAAATTGCTGCTGCCACAAGCGAAGAAACAATTGATTGGTTAAAGAAAAATAAGATCACCATACTATGTACCTTTCTGGAAGCTTCAAAACCGTATCACAACATCGACTTTACAAAATCAAGCGCTATCGTGATGGGAACAGAATCCACAGGACTCACAGAAATATGGACAAAAAATTCCGATGCAAATATCATCATCCCCATGGGGGGCCAAATTGATTCGATGAATGTTTCAACTGCGGCTGCCGTAGTGGTGTTCGAAGCCAGAAGACAACGAGGATTTTCGGCATGAGGTTATGACTAAATCAGGATCAAATTAAAAGATCATGAAACGAAAGGTTCAATTTCTGATTGTTTTAGTGATGATACTGACCACCTGTTCAACTGATGATTCTAAACCCGCTACTCGTTCTTACCGAATGGGTTTTCAAAATTCCGCTCCCCGCTATGATGATTTTGACCTTGTCATTCAATCGCTCCACATGTGGAGTGAACGAGCCGATGCGGCCATGATTACCACCGAAGTTCCATGGGAAGAATTACTGGATGGAGAAGATCCCATCGACTATGTAGTCGACAACTATTTAGCGTTAGTAGATTTCTACCGCGAGAAAGACTTTAAGCTCTGGGTATACATTGATCCTCAAAACGGACTTGACCGAACTTCCGATGCTGTTGAATTGGTTGCTGCAGGTAAGAGTATTGCGGATGCTGACATGCAAGCACTATACCGAAGATTTACTTTCGTGATGGACAGTGTCCTGAATCCGGAACATTTAGGATTAGCGCTGGAGACCAACCTGATTCGTGATGCAACATCTTCCGCTATTTACAATGGAGTAAAGCAAGCTGCGAATGATGCGGCTGAAGAAATCAGGGCCTATGATGCCGATGTTAAACTTAGTATAAGTGTCCAGGTAGATCATGCCTGGGGAAAATTAGGTGGCGGATCTTATACAGGGGTGTCGCAGGATTTTATTGATTTTCCTTTCACGGAAGAATTAGGATTGTCTTCCTATCCTTATTTTGGATTTGATAAGCCTGATGAAATCCCCTTAAACTATTATTCAAGGATCATTGAAGGAAAAAATATACCTGTATTTGTTTCTGAGGGTGGTTGGAGTTCTGCATCGGTGACTACTCCAGAGCGTTCTTTTGTAAGCTCTCCTCAACTCCAGGAAGCATATATCAAACATCACGCTAAATTGTTGGATCATGTTGATGCAACTGCGTTGTTCCAATTGGTATTCACCGATATTGATGTGGAAAGCCTACCGCCAGATGTGCCGGAAAACCTAGGATATTTTGTATACCTCGGCTTGGTGGACGAAACATTTACACCAAAACCAGCTCTCGATGCCTGGGATATGCTTTTTGAATCTCGTTACATGAACATTAAGTGATCATTCTTCATGCAGGTAAAATTTCCTTTTTTTGCAAAATTCCTGCACTAACTATGGTGATGATCAGCCCTACCGGCAATATTTCAGTAAGTGTAAAGCCAAAGCGAACGAAAAAATTATTTTTATAAAGTTCACCCATTGTCCTCTGTTCCTCCCTCATTTTGGCTAGTTCAGTCTCTGTAGCGCCATTCTTGATCATGTTATCAAGTTGACCTTGCTGCCATTGTTCCATAAAATCACTGTCCGTCAGACTGTAGTATCCCTCCCAGATTAAAGCATACAACACTGACGCGATAAGGGTAATCAAAATACCAATCTTAAATGCCGTTACAAAAGTGATTGTCCCATTCTGATGCTGGTCCCGGTAGGATTTAACAGCAAAGAAAATAAGAGACAGCGCAACAATCATGGAGGTAAAGCCCACATACACGCCATTATTCATGTTCAGAATACCTTTATCAAAAAGAGGCTGCTGAACCAACAGCATTACAGATACAATAACACCGGCTATCAAGCCATACATAAGAACTATTTTTTTCATAGGATTTTGTTTTTACCTCAAAACAACCTTGTCAGGGTTTAAAACCACTCACCCGAAAGGATGATTTGATGAAAAGTTACGCGAAATAGCTCTAAAGTAGGATATGCTTTTAAGGAATCAGTTGAAGTTCTTTGGCCCGTTGGATGGCTTGTGTTCGCCTTTTGGCTATCAGTTTTACAAAAAGATTGGCAGTGTGTGTTTTTACCGTATTCAATGACACGAAAAGCTTATCCGCAATTTCCTGGTTGGAGAGACCCTTGGCCATAAGTTCCAGCACCTCATATTCGCGCTTACTGATGCCCATTTCGGTAAGTACGTGTTCATTGCGTTGAAAATCACCCACAGGAGCCGGCATAAAAACCCCTTTTTTTCGACTTACTTTACTGCCTATCCAGACACCTACAATAGTAAAGAGAATAGCAATAGTGCCGATGTAGATTTCTACCGAAAGCTGGCGATAGAAGAATCTATACTCCAGCATTTTCAACATGAAAACTGCCATTGCTAAAACTAAACCGTAGATGAAAATTGTGCGGGTCATGTTAAAAATATAATCAACCCGCCCAACCTTCTCTATCCAAACTCCTGTATTGAATAGCCTCTGCCAAATGCTCCACCCGAATTTCATCGGATGAAGCCAGGTCGGCAATGGTGCGGGATACTTTTAAGATACGATCGTAAGCACGAGCCGAAAGCCCGAGTTTTTCCATGGCGGTTTTCAACAACGCTTTTCCGGAATCATTAATGACACAAATTTCTTTCACCACATTGGAGGCCATCATAGCGTTACAGTAAACATCCTTCTGATCTTTAAATCGCAAGGATTGAATTTCGCGTGCATTGATTACCCGCTCGCGAATCTGTACGCTGGTTTCTACATTTCGTTTGGCCGTCATTTCATCGAAACTCACCGGCACCACCTCGACATGAAGGTCAATCCGATCGAGCAAAGGACCGCTTACACGGCTCAGGTAACGCTGCACCACTCCCGGACCACATACACATTCCTTTTCAGGATGGTTGTAATACCCGCACGGACACGGATTCATGCTGGCCACCAGCATGAAGTTGGCAGGGTAATCAATAGAAACTTTGGCGCGTGAAATCGTAACTCTTCGTTCTTCCATCGGCTGGCGCATAACTTCCAACACCGTCCGCTTAAATTCAGGAAGCTCATCCAGAAACAAAACACCGTTATTGGCCAATGAAATTTCTCCCGGTTGCGGATTTCCTCCTCCGCCTACAAGGGCCACATCAGAAATGGTATGATGGGGCGAGCGAAACGGTCGAGTGGAAACCAGTGCGGTGTCGCGGTTAAGTTTGCCGGCAACGGAATGAATTTTTGTTGTCTCGAGTGCTTCATTCAGCGAAAGCGGTGGAAGTATAGTGGGCAGCCGTTTGGCCAGCATAGTTTTTCCAGCACCGGGTGGTCCAATCATAATTACATTATGTCCCCCGGCTGCAGCAATCTCCATGGCGCGCTTAATATTTTCCTGCCCCTGCACATCGCTGAAGTCGGAATCATAATCATTGTGTTGTGCAGAAAAAATTTCTTTAGCACTCACCTGGATGGCTTGCAGGGTCACTTTCTCCTCAAGAAAGTCAATCGCCTCTCTTAATGAAGCCACACCATAAACGGGCAGCCCATCAACAATGGCAGCTTCGCGTTCATTGTCTTTCGGAAGAATAAATCCCTTAACCCCTTCATTGCGTGCCTGTAAGGCGATGGGTAACACACCTTTAATCGGGCGGAGTGTTCCATCCAATGCCAACTCCCCCATGATTACA
>CAZQXC010000196.1:0-4096 GCA_964597075.1 uncultured Roseivirgaceae bacterium
GGATTGTTTACGTTTTACGAAGCCTCAAATCAAACAAACGATACGTTGGTATTACCCAAAATTTAGTCGTTCGGTTGAAGCAACATAACTCAGGCAAATCAAAATTTACTTCCGGTCACATGCCATGGATTGTCATTCATACCGAAAAATATCCATCATCCGCTCAGGCTAGAGTAAGAGAAAAATACCTGAAGTCCGCTGCCGGAAGGAGATTCCTGGATCAGCTCTGTGCCGGTTCCCTGCCCGACTGACTGCGTCAGCGGTCAGGCGGGGACTCCGGCTCCGGGTACAAAGCCTCAGTGAATTTCTGAGGCTTTTCGTTATGTGGATTGTTTACGTTTTACGAAGCCTCAAATCAAACAAACGATACGTTGGTATTACGTAGAACCCTAATTAAAGCTCAACCGCTTCAGTTCCATTTTCAATGGACACAATGTAATACGTAAGTGGTAACTTCATTTCAGATTCGTACGCAGGTTTAAGTATTGAAATCAACTCATCAATGGCACTCTCATGTACCAGATTCACTGTACATCCACCAAAACCACCTCCCATCATTCTTGCCCCAAGAACAGCATCATGATGCCTTACGTATTCAACCAGCCAATCAAGTTCTTTACAGCTCACTTCATACATAGTACTTAATCCTATATGGGTTGCAAACATTTTCCTTCCTAAGGAATTCAGATCGCCTTGTCGAAGATCATCACATCCTGTAAGAAGCCTCCCGATTTCCTGAACCACATAGCGGCTACGTCTATCAATTAATTTATCTTTAGGAAGAACATATCTATCCAGCATGTCTTCTGTTACATCCCGAAGGGAATTAACATTACCGACTTGTTTTTTTACCCAGGCCACCGCAGTCTCACATTCATTTCGTCTGGTATTGTACTCAGATGACGCCAAAGAATGCTTCACATTTGTATTTAATAGCACCACCTTGACACCATCCATCTTGAAGGGAACATATTCGTACGCCAATGAACGACAATCCAATTTTATTACATGATCCTTCTTTCCTATCATAGAAGCAAACTGATCCATGATGCCACACATCACACCAGCATATTCATGTTCTGCTTTCTGCGCCATATGTACCATAGTGAGTTTGTCGAGATTTGCTTGTAGGATTTCATTCAACGCAAAAACGGTAGCACACTCCACAGCTGCAGAAGATGACATACCTGCACCGATGGGCACATCGCTGATCAGCACTACATTAAATCCAGGTAACGTTAACCCTCTTTTTATAAATTGAGCAGCCGAGCCTAAAATATAATTTGGCCAACTCTTATCATGTACTGGTTTCAGATCAGCTAGCTGAATGGAGAACGACTCATTTAAATCTATTGCCCGCATATGTATTTGATTGTCATCGCGAAGTGAAATGGCAATGTAAGCAGCCTTATCAATAGCGGCAGGCAATACAAAGCCTTCATTATAATCAGTGTGTTCCCCAATGATATTGATACGTCCCGGTGACCGCACCATCAAGGGTTTTTGCTGATATAATTCTACAAAAGTGTTATAAAGTGTAGAAACTATAGTCTTCACTATATCGGATGGTTACGGGGTTAATCGGACAAATATAAAGTTTCATGGCCACTCACCGTATAGCACATTAGCATTGGCTATAATTGTCCGCGGAGAACCATTTTAGTATGTTCGGTCCAGATTAAGTTCCTTGCAGGCCAACAAAACTTTACAATGAAACTCGAAGCAATTGATCATTTACTAAAACCCTTCAATAGTTTTATCAAGAACGAATCTACGGCAGGGGTATTTCTGCTACTTTGCTCAGTAGCAGCGCTCGTGCTGTCTAATTCACCATTAAGCCAAGAGTTTCATCATTTGTGGGAATATGAATTTTCCATCAGCATTGGCCACTATGCTGTTAGTAAAAGCCTGCATCATTGGATTAATGATGGCCTAATGGCCATGTTCTTTTTTGTGGTAGGGCTTGAGCTGAAGCGTGAAATCATGGGCGGTGAACTATCTTCCATAAAAAATGCCATGCTACCGCTAACCGCTGCAGTAGGTGGTATGGTAATTCCAGCGCTTATCTATGTTTTCTTTAACTATAAAAATCCGGAGACTATCAGTGGCTGGGGTATTCCGATGGCCACTGATATTGCATTTGCCTTGGGTATACTCTCTTTATTAGGTAAACGTGTTCCGCTATCTGTTAAAATATTCCTTACTGCTTTGGCTATAGCCGATGACCTTGGGGCAGTATTAGTGATTGCCATATTTTATACGTCAGATATTTCATTTTTGAACCTGGCTACGGGTGCGGTATTTCTTATCACCCTGATGACTGCAAACTACCTGGGCATACGCAGTACCCTCTTCTATGGCATTATCGGAATTGGCGGATTGTGGCTTGCCTTTTTAATGTCGGGTGTACATGCTACCGTGGCTGGGGTGCTGGCGGCCCTTACCATACCTGCACGCACCAAAATTGATGAAGTCGGTTTTGCTAGGCGCTTACGAAGTTACGTTACGGAATTTGAAAGCATACCACCTAATAAGGTAACTTTATTGGAATCAGAACAACTCCATGTAGTAGAGAAAATACAAACACTTACCAAGGCTGCCACAACACCCCTGCAACGGCTGGAGCACGCACTGCATCCTATCGTCTTATTTATTGTTATGCCCATTTTTGCATTGGCAAACGCTGGAATTTCTTTGCAGGGAATAACACTTCGTGAAATTATTACCCCGGTTAGTATGGGTATTTTCTTTGGTTTGCTCGCTGGAAAGTTTGTTGGGGTGGTGGGGGCTAGTTGGCTTGCCCTTAAAATGGGCTGGGCAGAGCTACCGGGTGATATGCCTTTCAAAAACATTTATGGTGTAGGTATGCTGGCGGCTGTTGGCTTTACTATGTCACTATTCATTACCAATCTTGCCTTTCAATCGAACGATGTGATTCTGCAGGCAAAGGTGGGTACACTCTCTGCATCATTGTTGGCAGGCGCCATTGGATTTCTGATTCTTAAAAATACACTCCCTAAAAACGAGGATATAAATTGAAAATATATTTTAATTTTAGCAGCAAATTCAAAGGGTCAGTTTCCTTGCTCGGTTACGCATTTTTTCTGCTTCCCTGTAAATCATTGTTCAATTAATAAGTAACGCTTATGCAAATCGCAAAAAACACCGTTGTTTCCATTCACTATACCCTTCGGGATGATCAAGGAAACGTATTAGACTCTAGTGAAGGAAAGGATCCACTGCTGTATATTCAAGGTATTGGAAACTTAATACCCGGTATGGAAGAAGGGTTGGAAGGAAAACTTAAAGGTGATAAACTAGACATAAAAGTAACACCTGCTAAAGGTTACGGTGAACGCAATGACTCCCTTATTCAAATAGTGCCACGTACTGCCTTTGGCGATCAGGAGGTGAAACCCGGCATGCAGTTTCAGGCACAAACCAGCAATGGTGCTCAAGTAGTAACGATAACCGAAGTTGGTTTGGAGAGTATTACGGTTGATGGAAACCATCCACTGGCTGGTGTGGGGTTAAACTTCGCTGTAGAAGTTATGGATGTACGACAAGCTACGGAAGATGAATTATCACACGGCCATGTGCATGGTCCAGGTGGGCATCATCATTGAAACACTGAAAAAGGCTACACCGCGTGGCCTTTTTATTATCACTTTAAGTAATTCATGTTGATTAAAAGAAATTTATGTATCCGCTCATCCTCATCTGCCTTTTTCCACTAGCCTTATTTGCTCAAATCAATACCCAGGAGGCTTCAGCCATACGAAAGGTGATGCAACTTCAACAAGAAGCCTGGAACCGGGCCGATATTAGTACCTTCATGGAGGGCTATTGGAATTCCGATAGCCTGAAATTTATTGGTAGAAATGGTGTAACCTATGGATGGCAAACCACGCTTGATAACTATAAAAAAGGATACCCTACTGCCGAAGCCATGGGACAACTTACCTTTACCATTATAACACTGGAGATGACTTCTGAAACTTCTGCTTTTATGATTGGCCGATGGCAATTGAAACGAACGCAGGATGAGCCGGGAGGGCATTTCACCCTTTTATGGCGAAAAATCAATAAAAAATGG
>CAZQXC010000197.1:0-4076 GCA_964597075.1 uncultured Roseivirgaceae bacterium
CGGTTGATTATTATTAACAAGCACTAAATCAATTCTACCATCGCCATCAAAATCTCCTGTAGCACAACCAAATCCACTTCTTTTATTTTCTAATGGACTACCTTCTGCAACATTCGTAAATGTGCCATCACCATTATTCCGATAAAGCTTATTTGAAAAAGGAGAGAAATTATATTCATTGTTAACATAGATGTCGGAATATCCGTCATTATCATAATCAAATGCCACGGTTCCCCAACCCATTCCAAAGTCATCAACCCTAGCAATACCACCAACTTCATCAAAGGTCCCTGATGAATTGCTGAGCAGTAGCGAATTTTCAAAAAGATTGGCCACATAAATATCGTAGACGCCATCTTTATTAAAATCAGCAATATCCACACCCATGCCTTGCGTTCTGATGTTCAGATCATAAGTTGCTGCTGCCTCAGAAAAAAATCCGTTTCCATTATTAATGAAAAGCTTATTTGGTCGGTATCCATCAAATGTGATATATAAGTCGAGATCCTGATCATTATCAAAATCATACATAATTCCAGCCATGGATTGATCATTAATCTCGGCACCACTACCCCGGATACGATCGCGGAATTGATTTCCGCCATAGTTAATGAATAATTGATTGTCGATCTTAAAATTGTTGGTGTAAACATCGGGCCACCCATCGCCATTCAAATCACCAACCAGTAAAGCCACTTGCGATTTTGTTCCTTTAAAGCCAGGAACAGGAACTTGTGTAAATGTTCCGTTAGCATTGTTATGGAAGAGTTGCAACCGATTATAACTGCTGACCAATAAATCCAGCCAACCATCATTGTTAGCATCAAACCATACAGCCAGTTTACCATTTACTTGTACACCAGCACTTAACGCAATTTCAGTAAACTGAAAGTTCCCATCATTTCTGAATAAACGTGAAGGATTAGCCGCTACAAAAAAATCATCATCACCATCATTGTCGAAATCAGCAACGGATACGCCCCTTGCTTCCTGAGCGAAAAACAACTGAGGATTAGTCGCTGACAGCTCAATAAAATCCAACGATTGGGCACATAGCTTAAAGAATGAGAGAATAAATAGTAAACTTAAACTCAAACGAAACTTCATAACGCTTCAACCACACTTTCCAGTTCTGCTAATTTATATGATTTACCGTTGAAACTTATCATTAGTTCTGATCCTTTAACAAGAGTCGCCTCTACATTTTCTTTTGTAACCCTGATTTTTAATACCCGCCCTCGAAATTCAATCCGGAAAGAGTACGATTGCCACTGATCGGGAATAAACGGGCTAAAATGAAGTTGCCCGTCTTTTATGCGCATACCACCAAACCCCTTTACCACGCTAAGCCATGTTCCTGCCATGCTGGTAATGTGACATCCATCCTCGGTATCGTTATTATAATCATCAATATCAAGGCGAGCCGTACGCAAGTACATCTCATACGCCTTTTCTTTATAACCCAACAAAGCCGCCTGTATGGAATGCACACAAGGTGACAGGGAGGATTCATGTACCGTCATGGGCTCATAAAAATCAAAATTGCGCCTGATTGTTTCAATATCGAAATGGTCTTCAAAGAAATAAAGTCCTTGGAGCACATCAGCCTGTTTAATAAAGCACGAACGAAGTATTCTGTCCCATGACCACTTCTGATTAATCGGTCTGTTTGACTTACCAAGATCGTTGACCGTCAGTAATTCCTTATCTAAAAATCCATCCTGCTGAAGAAATATTCCCCGAGATTTATCTTCCGGATAGTACATGCTCTCACTGATTTTTTTCCATTGTACAGCCTCATCATCCGAAAATTTGATGCGGGAAGTTAAGTCACGGAATACAGTAGGGTCCTTTTCTTTTACATAATCCATGGCCTGTTGTGTGTACTGCAAGGTCCAGGAAGCGATGTAATTTGTGTACCAATTATTGTTTACGTTGTTCTCATATTCATTCGGTCCGGTTACGCCCAGCATTACATACTTTTTCTTTTCTTCCGACCAGTTTACACGCTGTGCCCAGAAGCGGGAAATTCCAATTAAAACTTCCAGACCATACCCAATCAGGTAAGCATGATCATCCGTGTAACGGATGTAATCATAAATCGCATACGCTATGGCTCCGTTGCGATGGATCTCTTCAAAGGTAATTTCCCATTCGTTATGACACTCCTCCCCATTCATGGTAACCATGGGGTAAAGCGCTGCGCCATTTTTAAATCCTAATTTAGCTGCATTCTCAATGGCCTTTTGTAAATGCTTATACCGATACACCAGAAGATTACGGGCAACATGCTGTTCTGCCGTGCCTAAATAAAATGGTAAACAATACGCTTCTGTATCCCAATACGTACTTCCGCCATACTTCTCACCCGTAAAACCCTTAGGACCAATATTTAGTCGCTCATCCTCACCGGTATACGTTTGACTTAACTGAAAAATATTGAACCGAATGCCTTGCTGAGCCGCAATATCACCATCAATGGTGATATCACACTCATTCCATTTATGTTCCCAAACTTTTGCATGATCCTTATATAAGGCGTCAAAGCCTGTAGTTACAGCATTGGCTAAAACCTTGCGACAGTGATCGACAAGTTGATCTTTCGGATGATTTTCGGAAGACAATACTGCCGCATATTTATACACTATTAATTCTTTCCCTTCGTGCAGGTCAACCTGGAGGATGTTACCGGAAAATTTATCGCGGGTTTCGGTATTCACACGAGCTTTAACTTCACGACCTTCCTCTATAACTTTATAGTGTATACCCGTGCATACATGAAAGGAGGTTTTCTTTGTTGCAGCTGTTACAAGGCACTCGCCTTCGCTACAATCTTTATACACCTCATCCCAGAATTTTTCATCATAGTTTGAATCCGTATTCTTTACATCGGCATCAACAAATAATGACAGGATAGCTTTGGACGAAAAATTGACAGGCGTTATAGCGTACCGTATCGCTCCAACTTCTCCGTTGGCCATACTACAAAATCGCTGAGCATGTATGTTGACTTTTTTACCATCCGGAAAGGTTGCGGTAAATGACCGGGAAAGCAATCCGGCTTGCATATCCAACACGCGTCTGAAATTTTCCACCTTGCATTTTGCCAAATCAAGCTTTTGATTCTCAATCATGACATGAATGCTGATCCAGTTTGGTGCATTCAATACTTTGGCGAAATATTCCGGATACCCATTCTTCCACCACCCAACACGTGTTTTATCCGGATAGTATACACCGGCTACATAACTGCCTTGCAGTGATTCTCCTGAATATTCTTCTTCAAAATTAGCACGCTGCCCCATCCGGCCGTTACCGATGCTAAAAACACTTTCGGCAATTTTATGGAAATGGGGATCAAATCCTTCTTCAATAATATGCCACGGGTGGTGCTTAAAATATTCCTTCATAAGTAGTTAAAGGTTATTCAGAAATTCGAAAGAGAGTTTATTTATACTGTCAAAAACCTTATCGGCTTTAGCGAGTTGATGTGGTTTTCCAATGCCAATGCACTTCATCCCTGCGCGCTTTGCAGCTTCAACACCGGCTTCAGCATCTTCCATAACAATACAATCAGCAGGGTTTACCTGAAGCAATGCTGCAGCCTTAAGAAATATTTCCGGATCAGGTTTGGAATTTACGATCATGTTTCCGTCAACAATGGCATCAAAGTAGTTTTCAATTTCCAATTTACGTAAAACCGTAAATGCGTTTTTACTACTGGAAGCCAGGGCTACTTTTACATCATGTTGGCGCAGTTCGTCAAATAATTCCTTTGCCCCATCAAAAATCTCTTCCTTCTTCATGGCGTTTATATATTCTACAAACCAGGTATTTTTTCGGGAGGCTAATTTTTCCTTTTCTTCATTCAAGAGAGTTATGCCACCCAGACTAAGTATAATATTCAATGTTTCAATCCGGCCCACGCCTTTTAGGCGTTCATTCTCCTGTTGTGTAAGATTAATGCCTAACTCGTTAGCCAGTTTTTGCCAAGCCATAAAATGATAGTGGGCCGTATCCACAATCACACCATCTAAATCAAAAATACAAGTTATCACACGAAGAAATTTTGAGAA
>CAZQXC010000198.1:0-4044 GCA_964597075.1 uncultured Roseivirgaceae bacterium
GTGATCGCTCCGGATACCGTTAAACTACCAGAGGTAATTGACAAGGTATTCGTCAATGCAGTGCTCGCATCAAATAACAAGGCACTACAAGTTTCCGCTCCTGCTATCGTCACTGAAAAGCCGTCCCCGATGTAGACAAAATCCTCCGGGCCGGGAGTGCCCGTAGCGGCTGCGCCACCAAAACCTGTGTTCGACCAGGTTGTATTTACATCCCACGAAGTGCTTGCTATGGAATAAAAGGTATTAGCTCCCGTGGCAACGGTGATGAGTCCACTTCCACTAAAGAACGTGTCATTCTGGTTTGCTGCTGCGGAACTCGAACTGCCCCACGTGCCCGCCAGACGAATCGCTCCACCTAATACCAACGCATTGGATGTATGGGTATTCGTGTTACTCAAATCAGCAACAACGCCAGTATTAATCGAAAAAGTACCAGCTATTGCCAACGTGGGGCTAACACCTAAGGTCTTGGTTCCCGATCCTGATAAAGTTACATTATTAAAAGTGGTAGAACCCCCGGTTATGTTCTGGGCTGCCCCAGTGAAAATAATTGTACTTCCTGTGCCGTTAAATGTTCCATTGTTGATCCAATCACCGGCTACATTGTGTGTAAATGCCCCGGAGGTAAATGTTGTACCCGAGCCGATGTTTACATCACCTCCTATCGTAAGGCCTATTACCCCTGTGGTGGAAACTGTTCCGCTCAATGTCAAGTCTCCTGCAATGGATGTCGTACCAACTTGTAATGTCTTTACCCCACTGCCTGACAAACCTAAGTTTTCATAATTAACATTCTTAACCGTTTGCGCTGCCCCTGTATAATTCACTGTATTACCTGCAGCCGTGGCCGTCATGTTGGTGATCGCACTCGCACCACCTATGTTCAAGATTGCTCCCGGGGCCTGTGTAATCCGGCCGCCACCGCTTAAGGCATTGTTTACTGTCAATGAATTATTATTCGTAAGAACTACCGCAGCACCGGCTACCGTTACAGTTGGTATTATGAAGGTACCTGTCAGTGATTGTGAGTTGGTATTAAAAGTGTGGGTTGCCGTACCCGCTGTGAATGTACCGTTGTTGGTTATGCCGCCCTGAAAGACTATCGCTTCATTAACTGTTTCATTCCACAAGGCACCAGCGTTAATGGTTACCAGACCCGAAAAAGTCTTTGTACCTGCTGTGCCGGTAATCGCCAGCGTACCGCTGCTGCCACCCCCTATTGTTGTTGTGCCGGTAACAACAAAGGTGAACCCGCCAATGGTAAAGGTTACATCATCTCCAATCGCTAAGTTGCCTCCTACTGTGGTGGTACCTGCCAGCGTCTTGGTGCCTGTGCCCGACAACGTCAGGTTATTATAGCTCAATGCCTGAACACTTTGGGCCGCTCCAGTATATTCAACCGTACTCCCTGCAACGGAACTCAATGTTCCATTCGCAGAAGTGAAAATTGATCCTCCCAACTGAAGCAAACCAGCTCCGGTAAATTGTATCGTGCTGCTTGGTCCGATCCCGGTTACATTACCACTCACTGTAGTGGTACCAGTTGAAATGCTCAACTGATGTCCTGCGCCTCCCGGTGTGGAGGTAAAGTCAAGACTGCCCGTTGTAAGGGTGCCCGAACCAACGTTTAATATGTTCGAACCTGAGGTCACCGTCTGTGGGATCGTGATCGCTCCGGATACCGTTAAACTACCAGAGGTAATTGACAAGGTATTCGTCACTGAAGTACCAGCATCAAATAAAAGCACCTCACAAACTTCGCTGCCAGAAACTGTTACTGTGCGACCATCGCCTATAATTACATAATCACCAGCACCAGGGGCATTTGAAGCAGGAGGTCCCCCAAAGCCAGTTGTTGACCACGTTGAAGCTATACTCCAGTCTGTACTTGCAATTGAATAATACGTAAATCCACCTGAACTTACACTGATCAGTCCATTCCCACTAAAGAAGGTGTCATTCTGATTTACTGCTGCGGGTGCTGAGGAGGTGCTACCCCAAGTGCCTGCACCTTGTAAGGCACCTGCCAGGATCAAGGTATTTGCACTATAACTGTTGGCATTACTAAGGCCAGCTATCGCTCCGTTATCAATTGCTAATTCATTATCGATTGTTGCACTACTACTTAATGTTTTCGTACCGCTACCACTCAACTGCAAATCATTAAAGGTGGTTGTACCACCACTGATGTTCTGGGCTGCGCCATTCAAAATAATCTTGCTTCCAGTACCGGTAAACGTTCCATTGTTTACAAAATCTCCGCCCACGCTATGGGTAAATGCCCCGGATGTAAAAGTTGTGCCTGAACCGATGTTTACATCACCCCCTATTGCAAGGCCAATCACGCCCGTGGCGGAAACCGTGCCACTTAATGTCAAGTCTCCTGCAATGGATGTCGTACCCACTTGTAATGTCTTAACCCCACTGCCTGACAAACCTAAGTTTTCATAATTAACATTCTTAACCGTTTGGCCTGCTCCGGTATAATTTACCGTGTTGCCCGCGGCCGTGGCCGTCATGTTGGTGATCGCACTCGCACCACCTATGTTCAAAATTGCTCCCGGGCCTTGTGTAATCCGACCTCCACCGCTTAAGGCATTGTTTACGGTCAGTGAATTATTGTTCGTGAGAACATTGGCCCCGCCTCCTACTGTTACGTTAGGTATCACAAAGGTACCCGTCAGCGATTGTGAGTTCGCATTAAACGTATGTGTCCCTGTGCCGGCCGTGAATGTACCATTGTTGGTTATGCCTCCCTGAAAAACTATGGCTTCATTAACAGCTTCGTTCCAAACAGCACCTGGATTTATCGTCACCAAGCCTGTAAAGGTCTTTGTTCCTACCGTTGAGGTGAACAACAATGTTCCACTTGTTCCTGCGCCTACTGTAGTAGTACCACTTACCACTAATGTAATACCACCAACGCTAAAGAGTGTACCGTCTCCAATGGTTAGGTTTGTTGTAATGGTCAAATTTGCGTTAACTAAAATTGTTGAGCCGTTTCCGCCCGTAAGCGAATTACAAGTACGAGGACTATCAACGGTTAAGTTAAATCCATCGCCTACAACAATATCATCATCAGGTGCTGGTATAATACCACCTGGCCATGGCGCATCCGGTACGGTTGAGCTCCAGCTTCCGCTTCCTGTGGTTACAATGGTGGCCGCTTCTAGAATGCCTGCCAATAGCATGAAAGCCAGCAACAGGATCATTCGGTTGCAAACGCTAAAAAGAAACGTAGAGAAACTAGATTTAAGCAAAACTGTATTTTTCATAAAGCCGATAGACTAGTGTAAAAAATGTCAGGAGAAATACCGGATTTCGACAATATTGCATTGTTCCAATTTCGGTTGATACTACCTGCGAAAACTGCGTTCCGGAAAGAAGGTGAAACAAAAACCCAATCTACATTGATACTCATTTCATCTTTGTTTTTATGAGCAATAGCCTTTACAGCATTGCAACCCAACTCCAGTTTCAGCATTTTCAACAAAAATATACAAATTAATGGACTTAATCTCCTTAAATGTCCTCAAATCCTTATTTGTAACCCAAACTGTGCTTTAGTTCGATAATGACTTTTTCCTGTGCAACACGCGATAAATTTTCTCCGGAAGGCAGACAAAGCACCTCTCTGAAAAGTGTCTCTGAGGTTCCATTCAGAACCTTTGGAAAACCGGATAAATGCTTCATCCTATGTAATGGATTCCAACCAATTCTTATCTCAATTTCCTGATTATCAGCTACTTTTAAAAATTCCTTTATTTTGGCTCTTCCTGAATAGCGAAATGCTGATAACCATCGACTTGCCACATGGTCATCAAGTTCCATAGCCGATGTAAATCCTTGAATACCAAACAGTTGTTCGCAATATCCATCAAATACCCGTTGTCGGCTGTTCACGCTTTTAGCATCTTGCTGCATCTGCAATATTCCATATGCTGCCGTAAGTGCCCCCATCCGGTAATTATATCCAACCTCATTAAATACATAGTAGGACTTCGGCAAACGAGCCTGGGTCGCAAGAAGTCGTATGCGCTTCTC
>CAZQXC010000199.1:0-4038 GCA_964597075.1 uncultured Roseivirgaceae bacterium
CTACTACATGCCTGATCTTCTGTTTTCTCATATGGGGACTTTTAAGTTGTTATTGATTATGTTACAAAGAAAGAGGAAAGATTTCTGCCATCACAGCAGGATGGTCAAAATCAAGGATGGTATTGTTTCAATTTGCTCAAATTGAAACCAGAAAGACTCACCCGGTGAGAAATGGTGCTATTAGCTGGTCTTTCCCCGGTAAAAGTAATCTTTGGGAGTTCTGCCTGTATGTTTCTTAACAGACCTGATAAAAGTAGCTTTTGAGCTGAATCCGCTTTCTGCCGCTAATCCCTCCAGCGTCTTATTTTTCATACCCCCTCGTTCAATTTGATCCTGAAGGTGCTGTATACGGTATTCGTTGATGAATTCACTGAACTTCTTTTCTTCCACCTTGTGAATCAACAATTGAAGATGATGTTGCGGTATACCCGTGTCGCGCGATAAATCCTGCAACATAAAATTGGGTTCGAGGTATCGCCTGGACTCCGTAAGATACTGGTGAATCTGACTTTTGTAATTATAAATGAAGGCAGGTATTTCAGCTTTATCCTCCGCTGGTTTTAAGGATTTTTCAACGAGAGTATTACTTAATGGATCATTACCGGCTAAAACCGGTTGTGGCAATCCATACAGTATCTCTGGCCTGAAAAACAAATGGAAGTTAACAACCAGCAGGGCTATCAAAAAAATGAAATGGAATCCAAATGATCGGACTTCTGCGGGTATGAATAAAGCAGTTAAAAATACGATAGCCCCTATGCCTATTAATGCGTTTAAAAGGGTGATTTTTTTAAGCCATTGTATCACAGGGTTAGCATAATTGATTACTGTTTCTTTGGTCGATTTTCTGATTAATCGCCACATAGCAATGGCATATATTATTGCTATGCAGCCCCGAATAATGTTGTGCAGATAAGGTGGCAGCCATCCTTCACTATGTGCATAGATTTCAATGTCCTGACTAAAAGCCTCGCGAATACTATTTACTTTTTCTTCAGCACTCAATAAATAAAACGGAGTCATTTCTACCAAGTGAATTAAAGCCGGAAGAAAATGCAGGTAATCCATTCTTTCCAGGCGGGTTTTGTCTTTCAGAATTAGTTTGATATATAAATAAGCGGCCGGAAACATCAGGTAGTATACCGGGCTTGGCAACCGATAAAAGTGAGGTACTGCCAAAATCAATTTGCTTTCTACCAGGCTTATGGTGATAGACACAGCTGAAATACCCAACAAGTTAATGGCCAGCAAGAGATTGGCTACCTTCATCGTTTTATTCTTGACAAGCAGGATTGCAATAGCCACAAGCCCATTGAGGGCAAAGGCGAATAAAAAGAACCAGCTCAAGGAGAGTGCTGCCATCATAATTCGATAAACACGATAAAGCTAAGGAAGTTTTTGGAGTGGGTGCCTTAACGGGTATTGAAAAAATTACGGCATGCGCACAAACTCCACATCATAATTTATTCCTTGCATGGCCTGATAGTATTTACTTGCCATCCTGTCTTCAGCGGGAATAAAGTTTAAGGTATACGTGGATCCAGGGTAATTTACATCCTGCAATTCAACGACCACCGTGAGGCGACCATCATTTTTCTGCCATGCAGCAGACCATACGTTGATGGGATTGAGATTAAAGTAACGGGCATCGAGTATGCCATCAGCAGAGGCACTTCGTATTTCAATTATATAAGCACCATCACTATCGGTTCGGGTCCAACGGCCTGGTAATCTATCCTGAATTTCAGGTGCAGTCGAATTTGACACGGAGGGCGCTTTTGAAGTTTTGCCGGACGAATTATCCTGTGATTTTGGCCAATACGAATAGAGCGCCATAATCACGACCAACGATATACTTACGCCAATAATCCACCGCGTGTGATTGGTTTTCGTGCGAGCCTCCTGCTTGCCCCCTTTTAGCGTAGATTTGTTTTTCATCATTTATTTATGAGCACCAGGGTTATCCAATTTTCGTTTGACAAAGGCTGCTATAGATTCTTCAATTTGCCTTTTTATATCATCCCACGTCTCGCCATTCAGCATTTTCGGCATAACCTTTTTATCAGCCATTTCACAAAGCTGCAAACCTTCAATAATCAACCGGGATGACATTAACTCATTGGGATACTTTTCATTGTAGAGTTGTATCATCTGTTCTAATGAGTACTCCTTCATTAAATTTGCCAAATCGACAAAGTCCTTTTTCTCATAACGCGCCAGTTCCGGTGAACACAGAAAAGTATTGAATTTCATGGGTATAATATCTTCTTTACTGGCGATGCGGATCTGTTCATCCAACAGGAAAGGCCTTATAAAGCTGGTCTTCCAATCTAAAATATCTGTCTTGATATTGTTAAGGTAGATGGCAATCCCTTTGCTAAACGAGTTACTTATCGCTCTCCCCTTTACAAAGTTATTTCCGAACCTTTCATAGAGTTCTTCCTGAACTGCATCATAGTCAGTTTTACCATCCGAGAATAAATCAATATCAATAGACGCACGATGGCCAAGTTGAAGCGCAAGGGCAGTGCCGCCAACCAAACGATGTGCTCGTATGGTTTTCATGTCCATAAGAACAATCAAACTTTCTAATAATGGAGGAGAAACGGCTTCCTTTCTGAGCATTTAAAATCTGAATAATTCAACCTAAAGATAGCCTTCGCCAGCAGAATGGCATGATTGGGTAAATTGTCCTGCGTTGTGATCAAGACATTTTTAACAAAATCGAAACCGTAATAATTTATTATTGAAAATACTTCATCAAGGGTTCCCCGGTCAAAAACCCGGGTAATAATCCACTCATTCGAATGTTTAAAATCATCCTCAGTAAGATCTACTTCCCAACATGTTCGTTTAGATAATTCTGGTAGCGCAGCCATGGTATAAAACTACATAAAACCATTTTTGAAACCACAACACCTATCCAAATTGTAGTCAGGAATAGTTGGCATTACAACCCCAAACTCCTGAACAACCCCTGATACTCCGGATTATTAGGATCCATCCTTCGAAGTGCCTCCACATGAATTCTTGCTTTGTCTTTCTGATTTTGACTGGTGTACAAATAGGCCAGGGCGTAGTTGATGTTCGCTGCCTGTGGCTGTAAGGCGTATCCTTTTCGCAGTACCTGTTCGGCTTCTGTGATCTTGCCCTGCTGCTGAAGCAGGAGTCCGTAGTTATAGTACACACCGGTATTCAACGAACCCAACTTCACCGCCTGTTGAAAATTTTCAATCGCAGCTGGAATATTCTTCATCTCATAGTGCAGCAATGCCAGGTTATAGAAAATACGATCATTCTTCGGATCAATAGCGGCTGCTTCATTAAGTGTTTTTAAGGCTTCCGGATTTTTTCCCACGCTACTGTAGGCTGCCGATAAGTTGAGCCGTGCATAATTCATGAGGCTGTCTTTCTGTAATCCTCGGAGGTAGTACTTAATGGCGTTTACCTGGTCGTTGTCCTGCATGGCGTAATCGGCCAGCATCACATTACCCACCGAAAAATCCGTTTGATAGAGTAAGTATTTTCTGTTCTCCGAATCGGCTGCTGCATACGCAGTTCGTGCTGATGCCGGAATAGCATCCGGTGGCAACTGATGATACAAGTCGGCAGTAGCAATCCGAATGGCCCGCACCTTATCCGAGAGGTTAGGATAGGCACGCTGTATCCAGACTTCAGGCGGAAAGCTGGCCAGGGCCCGCACAGCATGATAGCGCACTAATGGTTTCGCATCACTGAGTGCTTTCAGCAGTGCATCCGCACTTTTTTGTGTTTGAATAGCGCTGAGATAAAATACGGCCGTTGCCCGGGCGATTTCAGGTTGAAGGGTATCGGCCAGCAGTTTGATCAAATGCTTTTCACTTTTATCAGTCAGCTCACTGCCCGGCAACAAATCATCCGAGAAGTGATACGCCCGTGCAGGGCCATACCATTTCTTCACAGCATTAGCTGCCCACTGGTTTGTTTGATCTGTATGGCAACTCGTGCAGGTATTGGGTGTTCCGAAAACAACGGACTGATCGGGGCGTGGAATGCGGA
>CAZQXC010000200.1:0-4018 GCA_964597075.1 uncultured Roseivirgaceae bacterium
AGCTGGTTAGAATGCCTGCCTGTCACGCAGGAGGTCGCGGGTTCGAGTCCCGTCCGGTCCGCTTAAAGCCCTGTAAATCAAAAGTTTACAGGGCTTTTTGTTTTACTAGTTTTAGGTTAGTTTCGTTCTCAAATTCCCTAATACTGCTAACTTTGTCCCATAAGATTTTGAACTATGCTGTTGGAATTTGAAAAACCTATTGCGGAACTGGAGGCCAAGTTAAATGATATGAAGCAATTGGCTGGTGATAACGACAAGACCGTAAACAATGCTATCAAGGCGTTGGAGAAGAAAATACTCGAGCTAAAGAAAGAAACCTTTGAAAATCTTACGGGCTGGCAACGCGTACAACTCTCCCGCCATCCGGATAGGCCATACACACTTGATTACATCTATGCGTTAACGACTGAATTTATTGAGCTTCATGGCGATCGGAACGTGTCGGATGACAAAGCCATGGTTGGTGGACTGGGTACCATCGATGGGCAAACCTTTATGCTAATCGGTCAGCAAAAGGGTAGAAATACCAAGCAGCGCCAGATTCGAAACTTCGGTATGGCCAATCCGGAAGGTTATCGAAAAGCTCTGCGTTTGATGCGCGTGGCAGAGAAGTTTAACAAACCCATCATTACATTAATTGATACACCTGGTGCTTTCCCTGGCCTTGAAGCCGAAGAACGCGGCCAGGGTGAAGCAATAGCCCGAAATCTAAAAGAAATGTTCACCCTTACGGTGCCGGTCATCTGTATCATCATTGGTGAGGGTGCTTCAGGCGGAGCGCTCGGTATAGCTATTGGCGATCGGGTGTATATGTTAGAGAATACATGGTACTCCGTTATCTCCCCTGAATCCTGTTCATCTATTCTTTGGCGTAGCTGGGATTACAAAGAACAGGCTGCGGAAGTTTTGAAACTTACAGGCAAGGATATGCTGGAACATAAATTGATTGACGGCATTGTTAAAGAGCCTCTTGGCGGAGCTCATACCGATGTAACCTGGATGACTGAGGAGATTAAGAGAGTTATCCTATCAACCACAAAAGAATTGAGTGCTATGACAGCCGAGCAGCGCATTGAAGAACGCATTACAAAGTTCTGTTCAATGGGTGTTGTTAAGGAGTAGTTTCCTACGCTGTCTTTTTGTTTTTCTTGCCCTGCGTTCCCGTAGGATTCTTATTAACTTTGGAAATCCGCTTTCAAACATAATTCTGCATGGGAAAAAAAAATAAGGAACGCATCCAATGGAAAAACCAGATCATCAATTTTGTAGCTATTGTATTTGGTGTTTACGTAGCCTTTTACCTGACCAACCGAAAGCTCGAAAGTGATAAACACTCGCTGGAGCAACAGTACATACAAAGTATATTGGAGGATGTTAAGACCGATGAGCATCAACTTACCGCTTCAACAGACACCCTTAGTTATTACAGGAATTTACTCGCAGCATTAACGGGCCACATTTATTCAGGCAAAATTCCTCAGGATTCTCTGTTTGAAATGATACAGAGCCTGTATGTTTATCTCCCATTTATTCCCAGAAACAACACGTATCAAACCTTAGTAGCTTCTGGAAGTGTGGATATCATAAAAGATTTTACTTTACGGCAGCAGATAGTTGAGTTGTATCATCAGCATTATGGTGCCATTTCGGTGGTTGATCGGTTAAATGAGCAACAACGTGCCTGGCTCATTAATCCGTACCTTATTAAAAACATTCAATACGGTAGTGGGGGGAGGATAGCAAATAGCGAAGCGTTATGGAGCAACAGTGAGTTCAGTAACATCGCAACCACCTGCTACTATTACCTCAATCTAAAATATGAGTACGATAGTAAGGCATTGGAGAAATGCCGTGTCCTACGTGAAAAACTTGAACAACTATGAAGCTGCATGTGATCGATACCGGCTTTTTTAAACTTGATGGCGGGGCTATGTTTGGAGTTGTTCCCAAATCCATCTGGCAAAAAACAAACCCGCCCGATGCGAACAACATGTGTACCTGGGCTATGCGCTGTCTGTTGATTGAGGATGGTGACCAACTCATTCTTGTTGACAATGGTATTGGAGATAAGCAGGAAGATAAATTCTTTAGTCACTATTATTTACACGGTAAAGAGTCCTTGATCAGTTCGATTCATCAGGCAGGCTTTTCTGTGAATGATGTAACCGACATGTTTCTGACACATCTTCATTTTGATCATTGTGGAGGCGGTGTGACTAGGGTTAATGATAAATTGGAACTCATTTTTCCAAAAGCAAAGTACTGGTCTAACCCTGATCATTGGAAATGGGCCACCGAACCGAACGCCCGTGAGAAAGCAAGTTTCTTGCATGAAAATATTCTTCCTATGAAGAAGAGTGGGCAACTTGAATTCATTCAACCAACAGAAGAATCACCGTTTTCTCAATTCAATATTTTCTTTGCCTCAGGACATACCGATAAAATGATGATCCCGATGATTCGGTATAAAGGTAAAACGGTTTGTTATGTAGCTGATTTATTACCCTCTGTTGGTCATTTACCATTACCCTATGTGATGGGCTATGACACGCGTCCTTTATTGACCTTAGAAGAAAAAGCTAGGTTTCTTCGGGAAGCTGCCGACTTTGGTTATGTGCTGTTTTTTGAGCATGATCCGGTTAATGAATGCTGCACGGTGAAGTATACGGATAAGGGAGTTCGGGTTGATCAGGTATTTAAGCTTTCAGAAATATGAAGATAGGGTTGGCATTATCAGGGGGTGGAGCGCGGGGCATTGCACACCTGGGTGTTATTAAAGCATTGGAGGAGTTTGGCCTTCGGTTTTATGAGGTGTCAGGTACCAGCGCAGGAGCTATTGCAGGTGTATTTTATTGTTATGGATATACACCAGATGAAACGTTGGGTCTGATCAGTCAGATGGGTTTTCTTAATTCCGTACGGCCTGCGTGGGCCTGGTCGGGGTTGCTGAGTATGGATGGTTTCAGAGATATGATGCTTCGTTGTATGCCGGAGAATGATTTCAGTGCGCTTAAAATTCCGCTTACAGTGGCCGCTACGGAAATCCGGTTGGGTAAGATTGTTTACTTCAATGAAGGGGAATTGATTTCTTCCGTTATTGCATCCTCCAGTATACCTGCATTGTTTAACCCGGTTCAGCAAAAGGACAATTTTTATGTAGATGGTGGCATTATGGACAATCTTCCTGTCAGGCCATTGGTGGGCAAATGTGATATGATTATTGGCAGTCATTGTAATCCGGTACAACAGCGCTTTGATTTGGGGAGTGTAAAGGATATTACTGAGCGCAGTCTTTTAATTGCTATCAATGTGAATACTACACTCAGTAAAACACACTGTACACATGTTATTGAGCCGCCTGATCTCGGTAAGTACAGTACATTCGATCTGGCGAAGGGAAAGGAGATTTTTGAAATCGGTTATAAGTACACGAAGGCCAATTATAAAGCAATCGATTTTCAGTTAAACGAAATGCTTAAACATTGATACTGGATTTTAAAGCGCAAATACTTCAGGGCATTCCGGATGAATTACCATCCATTCGGGAATATGATCCTTTAGTGAACCATGCGCCCAAGCGAAAGGATATTCTTTCGGCAGAAGAAAAAAAGTTAGCGATCCGTAACGCTTTACGATATTTCCATCCAAAGCATCATGAGATTCTGGCGCGCGAATTTTATGATGAACTACTTCAATACGGACGAATCTATATGTATCGTTTTCGTCCCCATTATGAAATGCACGCACGGCCGTTGCATGAGTACCCATTTCAATCGCAGCAAGCTGGCGCCATCATGCTGATGATTCAAAACAATCTTGATCCTGCAGTTGCCCAGCATCCCCATGAATTAATAACCTATGGTGGTAATGGTGCTGTGTTTCAGAACTGGGCGCAATATTTACTTACTATGAAGTATCTCGCCACCATGACGGATGAGCAAACACTTCATATGTATTCCGGTCACCCGATGGGGTTATTTCCCTCCTCAAATGAAGCGCCCCGTGTGGTAGTAACCAA
>CAZQXC010000201.1:0-3920 GCA_964597075.1 uncultured Roseivirgaceae bacterium
AAAGCATGAATTCAGGCAGTTTAAGAAGGATCAGTTTATTTATTTTCCAAATGACGAGGCCGATCATATTTACATGGTAGCTGAAGGTAGAGTTAAAATTGGCAATTACATGGAAGATGGCAAGGAGGTAGTGAGTTCCATCTTGACGAAGGGAGAGATTTTTGGCGAACTTGCTTTAGCCGGGGAGGATAAACGAAGGGATTTTGCACAGGTGATGGATAATAATACTTCAATTTGTCCGCTGAGTATTGAGGCGTTGAAAGCCTTGATGAAAGATGATAAAGAGTTGAGCTTTCGTTTATTAAAACTCGTTGGGCTTCGCTTGATGCGTCTGGAGCGAAAGTTGGAGTTGCTCGTGTTTAAAGATGCCCGCACCCGCATTGTTGAGTTTTTAAAAGATTCAGCTTCATGGAAAGGAAAAAAAGTTGGGTATGAAACGATGATCCCCACGAAACTTACCCATAAAGATATTGCTGCCCTTACCGGAACATCACGCCAAACGGTAACTACGATTTTGAATGAACTGAAAGAGCAGAACCTTATTTATTTTGATCGCAGAAAAATTCTCATTCGAGATTTGACTAATCTGAAATAGCAAAAGTTGCTTTCTTGTCATTCGCGCGACATCCTAAACGGAACTGCATCGTTGGTTTTATAGTTAAACGCGTATGAAAAAAATTATTCTCTTCTTTTTATTGACACTATCCGGCAGTGTCTGGGCGCAGTTTAAATATGGTGACGCGACCGTTGCTGCCGGAAGTTCGCAAGGCACATTTAGTTTAGTGTATGGTTACGATTGGAATTTAGGCGCCAAAAAGAAGTTCGCCCTTGGTATTGGTGGAAGGTTTACTGTTTACGGTGGTAAAAACCAATATTATACCACCGCTCCGGCTGAGCTTACCTCCGGTTCAACCGGTCCATCTGTGCTTTTTAAAGAGAACATTGAAGCGAATATTGATTCGTTCTTGATTGAATCTCCACAGGTAAATTCGTTAAATATGCTGATTAATCTACGCTATGCTTTTACCGAAAAACTCCATGTTGGTTTCAACATTGATGCCATCGGTTTTTCATTTGGTGGTGAGAAGTCAGGAAGGTACATCAATGGAGCTGAAACCAGTGTAAGTACCGCAAGGCCAACAAGCTTAAATATTTTACTGATAAGCGACAACGATAGGGGAAGCTTGAATTCAGAGTTTTATGGTCGCTATTATTTCAATGAGAAGTGGGCGGTTAAAGCTGCAGCCCAGTTTCACTTTACAGAGTACACTACAGATACAGAGGTTCAACAATTTCCTGAACCCAATGATCGGTTTAGAAATAAATCACTGATGGTGGCTGTTGGGATTAGCAGAAAATTTTGGCCATGATGAGAACTTATCTTTTTTTCCAGATTCTTTTTCTCGCTGCATGCGCAGCCGAAGAAAATACGCCCACCAAACCCATTGATGACACATTTGATCCCGATGGGGCATCGCTGATTGTTTCGGGCATGTTTATGAGTTCTGGGGGATATACGGTTACAGGCACGGCCTCTGTTTATGAAAAAGATGGCGTGAAAACCCTTGTGTTGGATCCTTACAGTTCATCAAATGGTCCTGATCTTCGTGTGTATCTGAGCCGTGATGAAAACGCAAATTCAGCGTTGAACCTGGGATTTCTTAAATCAACAACCGGAAAGCAATCCTACACCATCCCGGGTAATCCTGATATTGCTGAGTTTTCCCACGTTCATATTTGGTGTCAGCAATTTTCTGTTCAGTTTGGTCGTGCAACACTAGAATGATTGTTATGCTCAGGCTTTTTATGTGGATGATGGTGTTGCCTGCTGCAATACATGCGCAACATTATAAACCAGCAGATACAAAAGGCGCTATAACTTTTTCTATCAAGAATTTTGGGGTAAATGTTACGGGTTCATTTCAAGGCCTGGAAGGAACAGTTAAGTTTCAATCTGAACAACCGGAGCAAGCTTCATTTGATGTTTCAATAGCTATATCTACCCTTCAAACCGGAATTGAATTGCGCGATAAACATCTCAAAAGAAGGGATTACTTTGATGTGGAGAATTTTCCCATGATATCCTTTGTGTCAACGTCAGTGAAACCCGGAAAAAATACCGGTGAGTTTATGGTTACGGGCACCTTAACCATTAAGGGTAAGCAGGAGGTGATTGCATTTCCATTTTCTGCAATACCTAAGCCGGACGGTGCCCTGCTTTTTACAGGTTCGTTTACAATTAACAGATGCAATTTCGGAATCGGGGGGTGGAGTGTGAGCCTGGCAGATGCCGTTTTGGTCAAGTTGAGCGTTATCACTAAAAAGACTGAGGGGGGCAACTGAAACTTTTGTAGCAACAAATTGTTTTACCTAAACACTAGTTGGTTATGGGCATGAATAAAATCTTATTACTATTTAGCGGCATAATTGTTTCCTCCTGTATGTTCGGACAAGACATGAAATCAAAGATTATTGAAAAAGAGAAGCCGGTAGTGGCTGAGCAAAAAGTTTTTAAAACCGAAGAGGAATGGAAGAAAACCCTCACACCTGAGCAGTACCAGGTGCTTCGACAAAAGGGTACGGAGCGTGCCTATACGGGTAAGTATTACAAGACCAACGACAAAGGTATTTACTCGTGTGCGGCTTGTGATGCTGAATTATTTACATCCGATATGAAATTCGACTCAGATTGTGGCTGGCCCCGTTTTGATAAAGCCGTGGGGGGGGGAAAGATCAAATATGAGGTTGACCGCGCACATGGCTGGGTGCGTACCGAAATTATGTGCGCCAACTGTGGTTCTCATCTCGGTCATGTTTTTGATGATGGACCTACCATTACCGGAAAGCGATACTGTGTGAACTCCGTTTCACTCAATTTTTATAAAGAAAAGAAGGAAGAGAAGAAGTAAATAGCAAGTAGAGTTTCGAATTCGGAACTCAACAACCAGGATGGCTAATTGTAAAGCTTATCATAATACTCATCAGCCATTCGTGCTGAATCAAAGTAGGGAATAACATCCTTCATACCGGCCTTCATGATTTTGATCCATTTCGAATGGTTTTTATAATACAACGGAATGATTTCATTTTCCAGCAGATCGTAAAGACGGTGAGCCTCTTCTTTGTCTTTGTCGTTCACGGATAGGTCATCATCAGCGGGTTCGATAATAAAGGAATTCTTTCCATGCTTGGCAAACTCAGGCACCCATCCATCCGGAATGGAGCAATTAATGGAACCGTTCATCGCGGCTGTCATGCCTGATGTACCTGAGGCTTCATGATACAGCCTTGGGTTGTTCAGCCATACATCCGAGCCTCTTTTCAAATGACCAGAAAGCCATAGTTCATACCCGGTTAAAATGGTGCAGTTTCTTAAACCCTGTATCTTCCAATGAATTTCATTAAAGATATTTATACTTTCAAAATCTTCCGGGTAAGGTTTGCCTGCCCATATAATTTGAACGGGAAACTCTTTATTCGAAACAATTTTGGAGAACCTATCAAAATCACGAAGTAGCAGGTTGGCGCGTTTGTATCCGGCAAACCGTCTGGCCCAAACTATGGTCAATACGTTTTCGTCAAATAATTTTCCCGTTTGATTAGCCACCACGCGGAATAATTTTTTCTTAAGCATTTTTTTCCGGCTCACCAGTTTCTCGTCATCGTCTTTTGCCAATGCTTTGTCTAGCATGTAATCGTGCCAGTAGGTTTTATTTTGTGCATTGGTGATTCCATCAATGGTGCATATGCCACTGTAGTCCTTCCACATGTCACGGGCTACTTCACCATGCAGTTGAGAAACACCGTTTGCTTTTTTGGCAATGCGGAGGGCGGTAAGGGTATAGTTTAATGTTCCGTTTTCAGGATACACGTATTCTTCCACTTGCTTCATGGTTAACCCGTTGAAGAAACTCATTTTT
>CAZQXC010000202.1:0-1057 GCA_964597075.1 uncultured Roseivirgaceae bacterium
GGTCAGCTTTATTATCCAGGTAGGCTACGATATTATGAGCCATGCTCGGTGTACCTTCACCATGTGCACCACTTTTAAATTCGAAAGCCTGCAGGTATGTTTTTGATTTTCCGGTTGTCTTTAGTTTAAGTTTTTTGAACTCCCTTTGAATATACCCAGCGGCCATTTTTTCCCCTTCAGTACCCGTTCCCCGGCCTTGCATGGAATCACTGGCCAGTATTTTAATATGTTGCCGAATTCTTATTTCATCAAATTGTTGTGCGTAAAGGCTGGATACAAAAATCAGACTTAAAGCAAATAGGGTTAATCTTTTCATGTCGATCAATAATAGACCGCAAGATACAACTACCTTTCCCTAAATTTATATACCTACAGGTTTAAAAAATGATAAATTCGGGCATGGCTTACCGCATTGATCTCTTTGCCGTGTTTATTTTTCTAGGCCTGGTACAAGCAGTTTTCCTTGCCCTGTTTTTCTTCTCAAAGGAGAATAGAAACAGACAGTTTAATGTTATGTACGGCTGGATGCTGGTATCTATTGTGGCTTGCCTGTTGGAAATATTTTTGATGTACACGGGTTATATTATTCATGTGCTCCACCTGGTTGATTTTTCCGAACCCTTTGCATTAGCCATAGGCCCTTTTCTTTTTTTATTTATAGTTTCTCTGGCAAAGGGACAGCTGAGTTGGAAAGTTGTTATCTCAAATCTCATCTTCCCGGTTTTATATGCTATTCTTATGATACCATTTTTTATTTCATCGGTGGACGTAAAGTATAATGCATGGGTGAGGGCCTATCATCCTGATGTACCTTTTCGAGAGGTAATCCAGCAATTTGACCCATGGATGTTTTTATTGACTAAATGGCATACGGAGTTAGTTTTAGTAAGTCTCTTTCTTTATATAGGATTAAGCATGATGGTGATTACCAAATCTTTTCAGGATAGAAAGGAATCTTTCTGGTTGCCGCTATCACCAACGTTAAAAACGCTTCGGAATGGTGTGCTTCAAATGGCAACCTTTGCCGTACTAATTGTTATTGTAAAGTTGTTGAATC
>CAZQXC010000202.1:1067-3908 GCA_964597075.1 uncultured Roseivirgaceae bacterium
ATCCGGATGATACAGGCGATCATTTATTTGCTGCTTTTGGTTCGCTGATAATATATTCCACCAGCTTTTCAGTAATGAAGGGATCTGGTTTTTTCAGGCAAGCGGTACTGACGGAGCAAGTAAAATACAAAAGTTCATCCCTCACACCCGAACAGCAAAACATGCTGATTGAGAAGCTGAAGAAAATTATGGCAGCGGAAAAGCCTTTCCTGCGCGCTGATTTTTCACAGCCCGATCTAGCCCGACAATGTGGTATTACGGTACATCAACTGTCACAGATTATTAATGATGGGTTGGGGAAGAATTTTTTTGAATGGGTGGCCGCTTACCGGGTAGACGAAGCAAAGCGCTTGCTTAAAGATCAGCCCAATATTAAAGTGGAGGAGATCGCTGAGCAAGTTGGATACAATTCTAAGTCGTCATTCAACACGGTGTTCAAAAAAAACACAGGATTGACACCATCCGAGTTCAGGGCAACAAACACTGGATGAATTATCAATTTAATATTCTTAACCCTTTCAGAGTATGATAACCACTAAAGCCTATGCAGCCTATGATTCCAAAAGTCCACTGGCACCTTATTCCTTCGAGCGTAGAGAGCCTCGTTCTTTGGATGTACAACTTGAAATACTTTTTTGTGGGGTTTGTCACAGCGACCTGCACCAGATGCGGGATGAATGGGGAGGATCGATGTATCCCATGGTACCCGGTCATGAAATTGTAGGTCGCGTGGTGCGTGTAGGTTCAGCAGTTACACGATTCAAAGCTGGTGACCTTGCGGCCGTGGGGGTGATTGTTGACTCATGCCGAACGTGCAACAATTGTAAAGGTCACCTTGAACAATACTGCGAAGAAGGCCCAACCGGAACATACAATGCATTCGAACGGGATGGATTTACAATGACCCAGGGAGGGTATTCCACTTATATTGTAACCGATGAACGTTTTGTTTATCGGATTTCCGAAAAGCTTGATTTGGCTGGCGTGGCTCCGCTATTGTGTGCTGGTATTACCACCTACTCACCCTTGCGGTTTGCTGGTGTCACTTCAGGAATGCGTGTTGCAGTAATCGGGTTAGGGGGGCTTGGCCACATGGGGCTGAAGTTTGCCCATGCTTTTGGTGCCGAAGTGACCTTGGTAAGTTCTTCGCCAGGAAAAGAAGCTGATGCAAGGCGATTAGGCGCACACAATTTTCTCCTGTCGACTGATAAGGGTCAAATGAAGAAGTTTAGTAGTTACTTTGATGTGGTATTGAATACGGTATCCGCTAATCATGACTATGCACCTTACTTGAAACTACTTGGCATGAATGGTCGTATGATGGTGGTTGGTCTTCCGGCTGAAGAGCCACGCGTGGATCCGTTTGACTTATTGAAAAACAGAAGAAGTATAACCGGCTCCATGATTGGCGGCACAGATGAGACTCAAGAGATGCTCGATTTTTGTGCGGAAAAGAACATAGTAGCCGATGTTGAAGTAATTCCAATGCAACAAATCAATGTGGCCTATGAGCGCATGGTGAAGAGTGATGTTCGGTATCGCTTTGTGATTGACCTGGCTTCTTTAAAGTAATTGACCTAATCCCTGGCTTTGGTCTATACAGGCCAACGCTGAGTACTGATTTTTGAGCTGGCTTCTAGTTTTTATTAGGTGTAAGCTTATCCAGGTCAGGCAATACGAATTTATCCAATGGACTCGGCTGTTTCATCATGGCTTCAATGTCGGCCGAGGTTCGTGGTGCATATGCTGACAAATGTTCACAACCATCTTTTGTAATGAGATAATCATCTTCAATTCGAACGGCAATGCCCCACCACTTTGGGTCTTTGGTAGTATTTTCCTGAATGTAGATGCCGGGTTCAATGGTGATGGCCATGTTCTCTTGCAACACATCGTAATTGCCGCGGTCGTGTACATCCAGCCCGATGTGGTGACAACAGCCATGCGGATAATACAAGTGACGGTCGGTTTCGCTTGCAATAATGTTCAATTCTTTTAGTCCTTTGTTAATGACTTTAGCTGTGGCCATATACAGGTCGCTGAAGGAAGTTCCTGGCTTACAGATTTTCATGGCTTCTTCCTGGGCGGCTAACACCAAATCATAAATCTGTTTTTGTTCGGGTGAAAATTTTCCGCTTACCGGTATGGTACGGGTGATGTCGGCTGTGTAACCATGGTATTCGGCACCCAGGTCCATCAAAATCAACTCCATGGTGCTGAGTGCCGGCTTGTAATTATCAATATAATGAAGGATACATCCGTTGTGTCCACCGCCTACAATCGAAGGGTAACCCAGGTCTTCGGCCTGATATTTTTTAAAAATGTATTCGTGGATGCCCTGTACTTCGCGTTCACTCATACCCGGCTTCATGGCTTTCATCACCTCCACTTGCCCGATGCAGGAAATCGTAACGGCTTTCCGCAGTAGTTCAATTTCTTCTTTGGTTTTTATGCCGCGCAAATCATTCATGATATCAATCAATGCCTTGGTATTAAGATTATTGGTTGGCTGTTCGCGTTGAACGCTCAGCGCATCCTTGCGTGGGTAGTTAACCTTTGTTTTAAATTGTTCAATCAAATCATACAAGTCACCTTGATCACGGACTTCATCGCGTACATCGTTGTGAAAATCAAGAAAAAGAATTTGATCAAAGGATGAGAATTCAATAGCGTAATCCTTGAAATCTGTGTTATTGAAGGCTTGATCAAAACCCAGTTGTTCTTTTGTGCCCAGGTTACCTAGTCTGCGACCCGTCCACATTTCCCGCATGGGGTTTTTAGGTTGTACAAATATAATCTCATCATACAACGTTTCACCTGTTCCTTTTTGTTTGTCTTTAA
>CAZQXC010000203.1:0-3886 GCA_964597075.1 uncultured Roseivirgaceae bacterium
TAGGCCCGCCTGCGCGATGCGGCAGGTCAGGTCGAAGCCACCGCCGGGGTTGGCGGGGGCGATGCACTCGGGCCGCGAGATCTCGGCCATGGCAGCAAGTCCGGTCGCGCCGAGGACGGCGGCGGTCGCGACCACAAGGCGGGTAATGTTCATCGGGTCTCCTCCCCTTCTTTCTGTTTCGGGCTGGTGGCCGCGCAGATCAAGCCGCGCCTGGTGCGCGATCACGTTCGGCCGTCCTCCCCCGGGCCGGGTTACCGGACGCGACTGACTTTTCCTTGACGCGAAACTGACGCGACGCTGACACAGGCCTCCGGCCCGCAATAACGTCTGGTAAAGTCCCGTCGGACGCGCATTATCGAGGGATGCGGATGCTTCTGGTCGAGGACAACGACGAACTTGCGGAAATGGTGATGGACCGTTTCCTGGCAGAAGGGCATGCCATCGACCGCGAGGCGAACGGGGCGCAGGCAGACTCGCTGCTGGTGCACAGCCGCTTCGACCTCCTCATCCTCGACATCAACCTGCCCGGCCTGCCCGGGACCGAAGTGCTGCGCCGTCTTCGCGCCCGTGGCGACCGGACTCCGGTGCTGATCCTGACGGCGCGATCCGAGATCGACGACCGCATCTCGGGGCTGGACCTCGGCGCCGACGACTACGTCGTCAAGCCCATCGACTTTCGCGAACTGGCCGCCCGCGCCCGGGCGCTAGTGCGCCGCCGCTCGGGCCAGGCCGCGAACCAGTTCGTCGCGGGCGGGCTGATTTATGACCGTGGCGCCAAGCGTGCCACCCTGAACGGTGTGGACCTGGAACTGCGGTCGCGCGACGTGCATCTGCTGGAGGCGTTTCTCGGCAACCTCGGACGTGTACTCTCGAAGGAAGAGATCGCCGACCGGCTTTACACCTTCGAGGAAGCCCCGACCCTGAACGCGGTCGAGCAGGCTGTAGTGCGGTTGCGGCGCAAGCTGGAGGGATCGCCCCTGCGACTGCGCACCATTCGCGGCTTGGGGTACATCGCCGATGTTCGGGACTAGGGCGCGCGACCGGCCCTATTCCCTGCGCCGTCGGCTGATGGGGGGCATGCTGGCGGGGTTTTCGGTCATCATGGCCGCGCTGGCGTTCGGCTTGTGGAACTATGCGCGCGATGCCGCCGACACCACCTTCGACCTCCTGCTGGACGGCGCCGCCATCGCCATTCTGGACAGTGTCACCGATACCCCCGCAGGCGTGCAGGTCGACATGCCGAACTCCGCGCTGGAAATCCTGGGGCTGGCAGAGCGCGACCGCGTCTTCTACCAGGTGTCAACTGCGGACGGCACGGTGGTGACCGGGGCAGCCGACCTTCCCGCTCCGCCGGGCCAGGGGACCCGCGGCTCCGCTCCGGATCCCGAAAGACAATTCTTCGACGCGCCGCACACCGGCGAGATTGTCCGTTTCGTCCGCCGCCAGCAGGTGGTGCCGGGCATCGCCAGCCCGATCGAGGTCACCGTCACGGTCGGCCAGACACGCGGCGCGCGCGATTTGGTGCAACGCGACCTGTTCATCAACGGCATGGCAGGGCTGTCGGTGCTGGCGCTGATCGGCCTCGTCTTCGTGCAGTCGTCCATTCACCTTGCCATGCGTCCCCTTGCCGGGATCGAGGCCGACATCAAGGGCCGCGATCCGGCAAACCTCGCCCCGCTGCGTGCCCTGCCTCCGCGCGAGATCGCGGGCCTGATCGCGGCAATCAACGGCTTCATGCGGCGCCTCGGTGCCAGCAAAGACAATGCCGAAGCCTTCATCGCCGATGTGTCCCACCAGATCCGCACGTCGCTGTCGGCGCTGCGCGGGCAGTTGGAACTGGCCTCCGAAGACGCCGATCCGGCGACCCAGCGCGCCCGCATCTCAAGGGCCGCCGATCAGGCCAGCCGCACTATCCGGCTGACGAACCAGTTGCTGGCCCATGCCATGGTCATCCACCGCGCAGACACCGCGCCGCGCGAGGAGGTGGACATGGTCGATATCGCGCGGGGCCTGATAGAAGAGGCCAGCCGCATCCTGGGCGGATCGGGGGAACCCGAGTTCGAGGTGCAGGTGGCCCCCGGAGCCGTCTCCCTGGTGGTGCCCGGTGATCCCGTCAGCCTGCGCGAAGCGATGCGCAACCTTGTCGACAATGCTCTGCGTCATGCCGGGGTGACACCGCTGATCCGCATCGCGCTGTCGCCGGGCGAACTGGATGGGCGGAGGGCGCTCGACCTGCGTGTCGAGGACAACGGCCCGGGGATCGCCGCGGCAGACCGGGTCCGCGCCCGCCAACGGTTCTGCAGCCTCGGAGCGGGTGGCGGGTCGGGTCTGGGGTTAGCCATCGTCGAGGCCGCTGTTTCGGCGCATGGTGGGCGACTTGATCTCGATGTGTCCCCCGAGGGGGGGCTTTCGGCGCGGCTCATCCTACCCGCGGCGCCTATCCGAGCGGCCGCCGCATGATCCGCGCGCTCACCCTCGCGTTTGCTCTTGCCGTCCTCCTCACTTCGGGCGCCAACGCCCAGCAGTTGAACGTGCACAGTGCCACCGACACCTCGGCGATCGCCGGTGTGATTGCCGGGTTCGAAGTCGCGAACCCCGACATTCGGGTGGTCTACACCGAATACAATACAGCGGAACTGCACGCCGCGGTTCTTGCCACGGGCGGCGCAGGCATGGACGTCGTGATCTCGTCGGCGATGGATCTTCAGGTCGACCTTGTCAATCGCGGGCTCGCCGTGGAGTTTCGTCCGAGCGTCGCCGAAATCGTGCCCGAGTGGGCAGTGTGGCGGGACGAACTCTGGGGTTTCACCTACGAACCCGTGGTGATGGCCTACAATCGTGCCGCATTCGAAGGGCGGAGCCTGCCCCGCACCCGGTCCGAACTGGCCAGCCAGGTCCGTGATGATCCCGACTTCTACAACCGCCGGGTCGGCACCTACGACGTGGCGGTCTCGGGTGTCGGATATCTCTTTGCTACGCAGGATGCACGCCGCGGCTATCAGTTGCCCCGGCTGGTCGAGACTCTCGGTCGCGCACAGGCCATGACCTATTGCTGTAGCAGCGTTATCCTTGAAGCCTTGGGCGAAGGTCGCCTTGTCTTTGGCTACAACGTCATTGGCTCATACGCGCTTGACGTCGCGGCCCGAGACCCGCGTATCGGACTCTACCTGCTGGACGATTACACCCTGGCATTCAGTCGCACCGCCTTTGTCCCCCACCAGGCGGACAACCCCGAGCTTGGACAACGCTTCATTGCCTACCTTCTCTCGAAGGAAGGGCAGGCCGAGATCGTGCGTTCAGGCGGGCTTGTGCCAATTACTGCACTCCATGAGGCAGGGGCGCCGGAACGGGTCGTCGAACTCCTGCGCGGCAAGCCACTGTTCCCAATCCGCCTCGGCCCCGGCCTACTGACATATCTCGACCGGATGAAACAGGTCCGCTTCCTGACGGACTGGTCCACATCCTTCGGCCGCCCCGCGACCCTTCGACCGTAGGATGCCCGGATCTCTGTCAGAAGAACGTGCCCTGCCGCAGAGTCGGGTGCCATGCTGCCTTTCGGACACAACTGAAGACAGGCGCTTCAAGTCTTTCATTGTCTCGCATGAGATCATCGTCCCGGCGATGCTCAGAAGGACCACAATGGGCCGGGCTTCGGCAGCGAGCGTTCGATTTATGTTCCCTTTCGATCGAGAGGAACCGGTGTCGAAATGCTCAGCTGCTGCATGGAAACTCATATTACTTTCAATAGATTGTGAAAAATTCACTAGAATGGCGCAGTCATGAGGTCCGGAGAATAATGGCCCTGAGAGACCGCTTCCGGGCCACCTTGCGCAGAGGCCAGTGCTGAGCCTCCCCCGCATAACCCTCGAAAACAACGGAAAAATCC
>CAZQXC010000204.1:0-2030 GCA_964597075.1 uncultured Roseivirgaceae bacterium
CTGGATAAAATGGTGAAGCGGGAGCTAAAACTTAAGTCGGAAAAGAAGCGATAACGGCTTAATTACTAAACCAAAAGCATAACCTTACGTATCTTCACGCGTGAAACTACCGGCCATGCGTCTCTCCATCTTTCTTTTTATAATACTTCCCATTCTTTTTAGCGCTTGCTCCCGAAATGGAGAATTTATACACCCTGTTGAAAAATCGTTGATGGAGGCTGTCTACGCCTCGGGTGTTGTGGTATCCGAAAACGAATACCAGGCTTTTTCGCAAGTGGATGGGTATATTGCTGAAAAGCTGGTGAACGATGGCGATGCTGTAAAAAATGGAGATGCCCTTTTTGTGATAGAAGCCGACCAGCAAGATGCCCGTTATCGGATAGCCAAAGAAAATTACGAACTCGCCCAGCAAAATTTTAGTGCAGATTCACCTGTACTCAATGAACTGAAGGCAGCAGTGGCCAGCGCAAAAAGTAAAATGCAGTTTGATTCTGTAAACTTTGTCCGGTATACAAATCTACTGGCCCAAAATGCCACATCGCGTGCGGAGTATGATCGCATTCGGTTGGCGTATGAGAATTCCAGAAATGATTTTCAGTTAGCTGACAGTCGCTTAAGAAAAACCCTTAGCCAGCTGAGTACGGAACTGAAGAATGCAGAAAGTCAATATAAAATTGCTCGTGATGAATCGTCCCGGTATATAATCAGTAGCCAGGTAGATGGTGTTGTTTTTAAAACCTTTAAAGAAAATGGTGAACTGATCAGGCGGACTGAAGTGATTGCCGTAGTGGGCAGCATGGATTCTTTTTACCTGCAATTGAATGTGGATGAGTTGGATATTCAACGCATAAAAATAGGACAACGTGTATTGGTAAAGGTAGATGCTTATCCGCAACAGGTATTTAACGCTGAAATTATGCGCATTATTCCGCTGGTTGACAGTCGGCAACAATCACTTCGTGTGGATGCAAAGCTTAACGACAAACTTCCGGGTGGATTCTCCGGACTGGCGCTTGAAGCCAACATTATTATTCGTCAGGTTGAACAGGCGTTGGTTATACCTAAATCAGCCTTGCTTGCCGGAGATTCGGTTATGATTAAAACGGAATCCGGTGAGAAGAAAATTAAAATCACAAAAGGTATATCTACCCTGGATGAAGTTGAGGTAGTGGAGGGGTTAACGGCTTCCAGTGAAGTTAAGATTAAACCATAGGCTGATGAAGCTTGTTGTTGAAATTGCCAAAACACATTTACTGGCCAAGCCCAAGCAAACTGTGGTGGCTATGCTGGGGGTTACATTTGGTATCGGTATGTTTATCGCCCTGGTGAGTTTGATGACGGGGCTTAATGATTTCACCGAGGAACTCACCATGGCATCCTCGCCTGATATTCATATCTATAATGACATAACGGAAGACCGGCCTACAATTTTAGACCAGGTTAATCATTCAGGCTTGAACGTGGTACACCATCAAAAGCCAAAAAAGGAAACAGCCAGGTTGCGTAATGCCGTGCAGATTGCCGAGATGATCAGGCGGGACCCACGTGTGCTGGGTGTCGCGCCAACATTATCATCCCAGGTTTTCTATAATTATGGCCCGGTTGAATTACCCGGGTCCATAGCCGGGGTTGATATTCAGGAGGAGGATAAGTTGTTTGACCTGCGATCAAAAATGAAAGCCGGCCGTATTGAAGATCTCCTTGCCAATAACGATGGTATCATCATTGGCACGGGAATAGCGCGTAAGATGAATGTAAAAGTTGGTGATCGTATTGTGATTACTACACCGCAAGGCCACACTATGCCCCTGAAAATTGTAGGACTTTTTCAAATGGGGATTGGTACGATTGACAACGTAAAGAGTTATGCTAACATATCTACTGTGCAAACCATACTTCAGCAAGATCAAACGTACATTACCGATATCAACATTAAACTTATGGATCTGCATCAGGCAAAAGCTATTGCCCCGGAATTTCACGCGATGGTTGGGTATAAAGCTGAAGATTGGGAAACGGCTAATTCAACA
>CAZQXC010000204.1:2040-3869 GCA_964597075.1 uncultured Roseivirgaceae bacterium
GGGCTCATCACCCCCGAGCAGGCGCGCGTCTCGGTCATCCGCAACATCATCACCTACTCGGTTTCCATAACGCTACTTATTGTTGCTGGCTTTGGAATTTACAACATTCTGAACATGACCATCATCAATAAGATGAAAGACATTGCCATACTAAAAGCCATGGGTTTTTCAGGGAGCGATGTGCGTCAGATTTTCATGATCCAATCGCTGGTGATTGGATTTATTGGAAGTATAGCCGGATTATGTATTGGCTATATTCTTTCGTACCTGATTGCCCAAGCGCCTTTTGATGGAGGCGATATGGTAAGCCTGGATCATTTCCCTGTAAACTTTGATGCGAAGTACTACATCACCGGCATTGTGTTTGGTGTGCTTACCACTGCTTTTGCCGGGTATATGCCATCGCGGAAAGCGGCTAAGATAGATCCAATAGAAATTATCCGGGGGCAGTAGCGATGGAGTACGTGCTGAAAACAAAAGGTATTACCAAGTATTTTTACGAGCCTGAAAAATTCAAAGTGCTGAATGACATTAGCCTGGAAGTTAAGCTGGGAGAGTTTTTATCGTTGGTGGGAAAATCAGGATGTGGAAAATCAACACTTATGTATGTGCTCTCCACCATGGATACCGATTACGAAGGCGAACTTGAAATTGCAGGAGAACGGTTAACCGGTAGGGACCAGAATTACCTGGCCGAGTTTCGCAACAAACACATCGGGTTTATTTTTCAATTTCATTACCTGCTTCCGGAATTCACAGCCCTGCAAAATGTAATGATACCCGCATTGAAGCATGGTAAATATTCACGTGAAGAAGTAAAGGAACGCGCTTACGAAAAGCTTAACATTTTGGGTGTGAAAGATCAGGCCTTAAAAGCCACCAGCAAACTTTCTGGCGGGCAGCAACAGCGGGTGGCGATTGCCCGTGCATTGATCAACGATCCGGATATAATTATGGGAGATGAGCCTACCGGCAATCTGGATTCCTATAATACCCAATTGGTATTTGATATTCTTACCGAACTCGCCCACACCTACAAACAAACCATTATTTCCGTAACGCACGATGAAGAGTTTGCACATAAATCCGACCGGATTGCGGAAATGAGTGATGGCAGGATTATTCGAGCATAGTTACATCATTATGGGAGTTTAACTGAATTGGCCAGATCGTAAAAAAATTATAGCCATGAAAACTAAATCCCCAAAACTCCTTACAGATGGATAGTCTAATCATTAATTAACTTCAGATAATCGGGAAGAGTTACATCCTTCTTTAAGGAGGGATCAGGGATGGCAGGCATGCGCACTAGTTGAAGCGGCACCACACCGGCCCAAATATTCAAGCCGTAATCTTCTTCGTCATCTTTAGGCGGGCCGGTTCTTACTTTGGCAGAAACTTCTTTGATTTCGAAGGATAACACCATGGTTTTCTTCCACTCGCTTTCGTTGGGTAAGCGAATATCATTCCAGCGGCCGGGCTGCATTTTATTGGTGAACACTTCCAGTGCCCTGTAGATTTCCGCATCATCGTCTACACGTTCAGCCTTGCTGAATATGACTACCGAACGGTAATTCACGGAGTGATGAAACGCAGAGCGTGCGAGCACGAGTCCGTCCATAAGTGTTACGCTGATGCACACCGGTAATTTTTTCTCCGCGAGTTCACGCATGTAATGGCTGCCCACCGATCCGTGGATGTAAAGTTTGTCACCTATTCTGCAAAAGCCTGTTGGGATTTGAAACGGTTGGTTATCCTGAACGTAGGCAAGGGTACAAAAAAGCGCTTCATCTAAAATGGTGTAAATCGTTTCTTTATCGTATGCACCA
>CAZQXC010000205.1:0-3818 GCA_964597075.1 uncultured Roseivirgaceae bacterium
GTCGTTGCCTATTTTTTATCAAAAGCTCATGCTAACAGCATGAGCTTTTTTTGTTTTAAGGAAGCATAACTTTTTGACTCTAAAGCAAAACTCCTAAGTAATGTGTAATGGAAGGGGGAATATTTATCCAGTAGAAGTTGTATAAAGTTGATCTTTGGAAAGATGTGTTTGTGCTAAATCCTGAAGATGTTCTGGCTTAACTCCAGCAATAGCGTTTATTAATTCCTGATAATAGTTTTCTGAAAGATCAAACAAGGAAATAGTTTTGATTTTATCAGTATGAGCAAAAGGGGTGTTTAAATCGGATTGGAAACTTCCAATAAAATGGTTCTGCGCAACTTCAAGTTCATCTGGTGTTATAAGTTCAGCACTCAGCCTTTCCAGTTCATTTTTAATTTCTTCAATGGTGATAAATCTGTTCTCTTTGTTCACGTCAGCTCCAATAACGAAATAGCTATCATGTTTTAAGGCATGAATGGAGGAATGAATTCCGTAGGTTAGTCCTTTCTCTTCCCTGATGTTTTTCATTAGCCGGGAACCAAAATAACCTCCCAGAATATGATTTAACAGTACCAGGCCTGCATAATCTTTATGCTTACGGCTGATGGTTAATTTTCCTAATCGTAGTGAAGTTTGAACGCTACCCTCTTTATCCACATGATAGTTATGAAGTGCTGAAGGAGATTTTGCGTGTTCTCTGGCTGGAATTTTTATTGATTTAACTGTTGTGAGTTTACTTGTAATTTCTTTTTTAATCTGGTCCGAAATTTTACCCGACACAAAGGCTGTAAAATTTCTAAAGAACGCATTTCGAAATTCTGTGAGTTGACTTTGACTAAGGCTATTGACATCAGTTAATTCAAAATCCATCCCGTAAGGATGGTTTGCTCCAAAAATATTTTTTCTGAATGCACGGGCAGCTAAGTAACTCGTCTTTTCAAGATTAATCTTAAGCCCCTGAACATAAATATCCTTTGCCTGAAGAAGTTCATCTTCGGCAAATGTTGTGTGTGTAAGAATATCAATCAGCAGATCGAGTACATGGGGGACATGCCTGGTCAGGCCATAAATCGCAAGGGAAGTAAAATCCATGCCCGGATTAATTTCCAGGTGAATTCCATAATAATCAAGCTTGTTGGTTATCTGATAGCTTGTTAAGGTAGTTGTGCCTTTTGGGAGAAGGATTGCGGTGAAATGAGAAACACCCCGATTATTTTCAAACCATCTTCCAGCATCAAAAATTAATTCAATTTTAATGACATCCTGCTCACCTCCATTAATGAAAAGTACTTTGTTTCCGCTATTGAGTTTTTGAATTTCTGGCTTGAGTAGAGTAAACGTTGTATCCCGATTAAAGGCAGGGGGCAATTTTCTGTCCATGTAGTTAATCAGTGACTGATTTCTGGTCTCGCTGAGCGCCTTCCACCTGAAGGAGGAGTGAGAAGCGTATGGTTTCTGCCAATGGGTTTTCTCTTCCATTGGTAGGGACCAAATAGGCCACATCTATACCGAATCGATCTTTACGAAAACCAACACCCAGGGTTAGGTATTTTCTATTTCCCTTTTCGCGTGCTTCCAGAAAATATCCGGCCCGGCCTGCAAATGTTTTATTGTACCAGTACTCAATACCCATGTTAACGATGAATTCTTTCATTTCTTCTTCAAATCCTCCCGGAGCATCGGTGAATGAACTGAACATTCCGCCTAATACAGTTTGTCCATCATCAATTGTTGGAACCATTAATTTATTGAAATCAAGAATAAATGAAAAGCTGTTAAACATATCAACTTCGGTTGTGAAGGCGGTTCCTAACCTTAAATTCGTGGGAAGGAAATCTTTATTTTCATTATCCGTATAAGAGATTTTTGCACCTATATTAGAAATAACAGCGGCCAAGGCAAGGTTGTTACTACGAGTGCCCTTTAATGGTTTGTTATAATAGACACCAATGTCAGCGGCAACGCTTTTTCCGGGCTTTGCATCAACAGCTCCGCTTTGGGCAGTAAAGGCTCCCGTAAGGTTAGAGTATATGTATCGACCGGTAAGACCAACGGCTAAGTTTTCTGTGAGCATTCGTGAATACGTCAGATCAAGAGAAAATTCTCTCGGCCGAAAATCTCCTAAGGGTTCATTTCCTGTACCTCTGAAACTAATATCGCCCAGGTCAAAATATTTCATGGATAGCGCAACGGCCTGCTCACGTGTAATTTTGTAGAATCCTGTAAGGTAGGATATCCACATATCGTTGATGATTTTGCCCAACCAGGGGGTATAGGACAAAGAACCTCCATAATCCTGCTCAATAAATACAAGTTTTGCCGGATTCCAATAGGCTGAGTTTGCGTCAGGTGAGGTAGCGGCTCCCGCATCGCCTAATGCTGCGCTACGGGCATCCGGGCTAATGGTTAGAAATGGAACAGCAGTGGTAATTACTTTATTGGTTGAATCCCGTCCTGTAATAGACTGTCCAAAAGTTAAATTACCTATAATTAGTGCTGTAAAGATGGCAAGGCCTCTTAGCTTCATTTGCTTCTTTTTCAAGGGCTCAAAGATAATCAATTCGAAATAATAAGTTTTGTAACCCGCTCATATTTAGAGCCATCGGCTAAAGAACGCACAATTAAGCGTGCTAAGTATAGTCCGGGCTTAAGTTTTTTGTTGAAATCATCCTCCAGGGTCATTTCCATCAGGGTTACCTGATAGCTGCTTTCGGGCACAGAAAAATTGTATTGCTGAATGGTTTGGCCTGTGTAATCGTAAACCTGCAAATTAGCCTCCAAATCGTTACCTGCCTGATTGTGGGTAAAAGTAAAGTGGGTTGACGAATAAACAGGATTGGGATAATTTACAAACTCCTCAATCACAAGTCCATTCCCATCGGTAACCGTAAAATCAATTTTCGCCTGTCCGGGATTATTGTGTGTATCCCAGGCGCGGAGAAGTAATGTGTGTTTTCCAGGTTTCAATCCCACGAGCGTATACCTTATTTCTCCATTTTTAAAATCATCCATGTCTGCTTCATAGTAGTCATTTAGAACAAGTGTAAGGTCATCATCCAGTACTGCGACAATACTGTTGCCAATTCCATACCCTGATATGTTAATTCCGTTATCATCAAATAATGTGGCGATCAATTCGGTAGTTGATCCGGTTATGCTGCCATTCACAAACGTTTTGTCGTTCATAAATAGTTGAATGGCTGGAGGTGTTGTATCCATGCCGGGATTTGGTTCACTTGAGCCGACTGTAAAATTTTTTGAGTAACCTGATGCTTCCAATCTTGTACTTTCATCGTATGCATACAGGCTCAGCTTTCCTTCATCAATGGCATACGCAATATTTTTTGGTACAATGAATTCAAATTGAAATGCTCCGCCCTGTACCGATGCTTTGCCACGGAAAAGCGTATTGTACCATTGCTTATAAGAAAAGGGAGGGTTTTCGTTTCCGAGTGTGATGAAGGAAGTCTCCTTGTCGAACAGCATAGCCTGTAATATTCCGTTAAACGTTTCTAAACGCTCTGCCTCCTTGTTTATAATCTCTCCTTTTACTGTTACCCTTGACAGTGCCTTTAACACATCGGTATTGTCGTATGTTTCAATGCTTGTTACCTGTATGCCGTATTCAGGCATAGCAAGGTAAAGTGATGGATCGCCAATGAGTGAAAAGTTTCTATTTGAAACGCCCGATATACTGTTGTTTTTTGTTCTTTTGAATATTTCTCCTAAGGAAAGATTGCTACCATTTTCTTTTTGGAAGAAGGCTTCATAAAATGCCTGGTTTAATTCAAAGTTTGTACTGGAACTAACGGGTCGTG
>CAZQXC010000206.1:0-3803 GCA_964597075.1 uncultured Roseivirgaceae bacterium
CGATGAACTAGAGCCTAACGGTAATATCCGTTACTTATACTTATTCGGACTGATTGCTGTCTTTCTGATCATGCTGGCTTGTATAAACTTTATGAACTTAAGTACGGCACGTGCGGCTAACCGGGCCAAAGAAGTGGGCATTAGAAAAACGGTAGGCGCTATGCGACACAAACTTGTAGGGCAGTTTATGCTGGAGTCATACCTCTACACCATTATCGCTGTTCTTCTTGCCTTGATGTTGGTATCCGTATCCCTGAATTTCTTTAACCTGATTACAGCCAAAAACATTGCATTCGCATCACTACTTAATCCTATTTTCCTGGGAGGTTTATTGGTCTTTACTGTACTGATCGGTACATTGGCAGGCAGTTATCCGGCCTTCTACCTCACAACTTTTAAACCAGCTGAAGTACTGAAAGGAAAAATCCGGGCAGGCTTTAAGCGCTCAGGTATTCGAAATGCACTGGTGGTATTCCAGTTCTTTATTTCCATCGGGTTGATCATTGCTACCCTTATGGTATTTCAACAACTAAAATTTGTTCAGCAACAAAATCTGGGATTCAAGAAAGAGAACATTATGACCCTGTTGCACACATTAAATCTAAAAAAGAATGGCGCTGCCTTCAAAGCTGAACTTCTGCAACATCCGGAAATTGAGAATGTTACGTTCGCTAATCGCATGCCCCCTGATATTGACTGGAACTCTGTGTTCCGCATTACTGAAAGTGGACAGGAGCATTTGCTTACCGTTTATATTACCGATTACGATGCCGTAAACACGATGGGATATAGCGTAGTACAGGGCCGTTTCTTTTCCCAGGACTTTCCTTTCGATTCTACAAAAGTTCTGGTAAACGAAGCCGCCATGCGCAAAATTGGTTGGGATGCATTCGAAGGAAAGAAAATCTTATCCCGATTTAACACGATGGAGGGTATTGAATACGAAGTAATAGGAGTACTTAAGGATTTCAACTTCGAATCGCTGAAAAACAACATTCGCCCCATGATTATCTTTTTGGGTGATGAGCCAAACTTTGAAGCCGGCATCCGGTTCGCTACCCATGATATTCAACAAAATATAAAACTGGTAGAATCCATCTGGAAAAAATATGCACCGGAAGCCCCTTTCGAATACAGTTTTCTGGATTCAAACTTTGCCGCCAAATACAAAGCTGAGGAGCGGATGGGCCAGGTGTTTGTTCTCTTCACCGGGCTGGCTATTATTATTGCCTGTCTTGGATTACTGGGGCTTGCCACTTATTCGGCAGAGCAACGTGCAAAAGAAATCAGTATCCGCAAAGTGATGGGTGCTTCGGTAAGTCAGGTAGTGATATTATTAAGTAAAGATTTTGCCAAGCTCATTGTTATTGCCTTTGTACTGGCTATACCGCTCACCTTGTATATGCTTGAAAAATACTGGCTCGAAGGTTTTGCCTACCGCATTAATTTTAATCCCTGGATTATTCCCGCTGCGGGTATAGTGGCCCTTATTGTTGCTTTGCTTACCATTAGCATCCAGGCCTTTCGTGCCGCCATGGGTAACCCGGTGGATGCATTAAAGGGTGAGTAAAACCTCATCCCTGCCTGTTGGCAGGCAGGCCCTTGCTCCTCTCCTCCTGGAGCCTCCAGGAGAGGGGTGTACGAGGTATAAAGTTTTAATAAGATCCGTTATGGAATAACCAACCCATCCGCATCATAGGCATTGTAAACAAAACCCAATGCATATGAAAACGCTCAAATTCATTCCAATTATTGCAGGAGCAGCCGTGATGGCTTTTTCGCTGGTGGCCTTTACCATGAAAGTAGAAAAGCCCACTAAACCGTTGCGCGAAATACCTAAAGGTTGTGTTTTTCTTACCGTAATGGGAGAAGAAAAATCGGACTCCAGCTTTATCTACAAAACTCCCAGCCGTGTTGCCCTTTCAGTTGATCGGGGATTAGTGTGGTTGGCCAACGCACAAAACAACATTGGTGGCTGGGGAGCCGGAAGTCATAGCCGGCAAAACGAGATGGACCCTCATGCGGTGCCAACCGACCCGGCCACAACCGCCATGGTAGCCATGGCTATTTTACGAAGTGGCAGCAACCTTACACAGGGTGAATATTCGAAACAACTTTCTAAAGCCTTGAACTATTTACTGAACGCTGTCGAAAATTCTGCTGCTGCCAGTTACAACATCACCGATATAACGGGTACACAAATTCAAACTAAGTTGGGGGCGAATATTGATGTTGTACTCACTTCGCAATTTCTTTCCAACATTATTGAATATACCCATCACGATAAGGCTTTGAAAGAGCGCGTAAAGAAAAACCTGAACATCTGCGTAGCTAAAATTCAACGGGCACAGGATCGTGACGGTAGCATGGCGGGTGACGGCTGGGCGGGTGTGTTGCAGTCATCGTTTGCTACTACAGCCTTGGAAGCCGCACAGGCCAATGGCGCCAATGTGGACGAAGATGGGTTACGTAAATCGCGGGAGTTTCAAAAAAATAATTACAATGCTAAAACCGGTGAATCGAAAACAGATCGGGGTGCTGGTATAGTACTATACTCCGTATCTGGTTCTACACGTGCCAGCGCCAAAGAAGCCCGCAGAGTACAAGAAGAAATGGAAGTTGCCAGACGTAGCGGTCGCTTGCCTCAAAGTGCTCCGGCATCGGCTGAAAACCTGGAGAAGCTAGGCTTCTCAAAAGATGAGGCCATTCGGTACTCCACTGCTTATGAGGTGTACGAATCTGCCAAACAAACTGCTCAACGCGATGATGTGTTGGAAGGCTTTGGCAACAATGGTGGTGAAGAGTTTATGAGCTACTTGCAGACCGGTGAAGGCATGATTATCGGTAAAGATCAAAGCTGGAAAACCTGGTACGATAACATGAGTGGCCGCCTGGTAAAAATTCAGAATAATGATGGTAGCTGGAACGGCCACCACTGCATTACCAGCCCGGTGTTCTGTACTGCTACCTGCTTGCTGATATTGGCAGTTAACAATGATGTAGAAAGGTTAATTAAGATGGGCAAGGAGAACTAATGCGGCTCCCGAGGGGTGAAAATGGGGCAGGCAACTGCCCATTTTTTATTCATAGGGGTTCCACTGACACCCTTTATTACTACCAAATTTTTTGGTATTCAGAGTGCCACAAAGCAGTGGCACAAAAAAAATATCCTTCAAATCTGATTGGAAAACGAGTTTTTAATAGCCAATCCATTAAAAAATCGAATTTCCACCTTTTGGTATAAAGCTAAGGCGAAAAAAAGTATAAAATATTGCCGGCAACATAACCAGGAAGGTGGTGAATAAAGCAGTGGCACAAAAAAAATATCCTTTAAATTTCGTTGGATTCAGCGATTTTTTCGTAAAATTTGATTAAACGCTATAAGGGAAATATGTGCAATTGCACATACACAAATGTTGCCGGCAAGCCTCTAAAAAAATACAGTTCATCAAATGAAAGTGACATTTGGATATCAGTACGCAGACTTTGACCCTGACAGAATATTAAACCATGAAGAACATATTGACTTAGATAAAGCATTAATCTTATTTCATAATTTCCCCTGGGGAGAACAATTTGAAATTATCTCTAAACGCCTCTATTCAAACACATTCTCAACCTACCCGACAATTTTCTTCTACAAAACTGAAAATCACTTTTTATCAATTTCAGCTTCAAGTGAGTCGGGCTTTTTGATTCATTACCGACTGGATAACAAATTTGGAGAAATCTTTATATCAAATGACATCCTAGAAAGACCACAAGGACTTTCTGTTGAACTACTTATTAATGAATTTTTTAAT
>CAZQXC010000207.1:0-3771 GCA_964597075.1 uncultured Roseivirgaceae bacterium
TCGTCGGCGTCACGCCTCGCTTCGAGGAACCGTTCGAGCTCTGGCTCTACGAGGGCCGCAACATGGGCTCGATGATCGGCCGCGCGCTCAAGCTGCTCGACCTGCACGGCGCTCAGGTCCTGTCGCAGGCCGTCGAGCAGTTGCTCGAGCGCGGGAGCCATGTAGAGCCTCGCACTGGCTCGTGATCCCCCGGCCGGTGGGCCCCGGTGTGCAGGCCCGTCGGATTGCGTGAGACGGGCTCGGAGTCCGGGCGGCACGGATGAGTCGCTGCGTGGGCGGAGTTCGGGCGAGTCTGCGCTCCGAAAGGGTGAGCCCGCGCGACTGGTCCTCGCGCGGGCTCGTGTCGACACACGTGCAAATGGTGTGGAATCCACCGATGGCCGACGCGCGATATGTAGCAGCTCGGGGCTGGGAAGGCGCGGTCCTCGTCGCCTGTCCGTTCCATCCGGGCGGCGGCTGCGGGGTGTCGCCGCACGGGTCGTACCCGCGGGTGGCCCCCGCGGGGACGCGGGTCGCGCGCTTCTACTGCCCGCTCGCAGGCGCCACGATCAGCCTTCTCCCTTCGTTCCTGGCGGCCCGCTTCAGCGGGACGCTCGACGAGATCGAAGAGGTCATCGACGCGGTCGAGAGCGCGCCGAGCATGGTCGCCGCGGCCGAGCATCTGCGCCCGGACGACGCGCCACGGGCGGTCACGAGCATCAGCGCCATGCGCTGGGTGCGACGGCGGGTGAAGGCGGTCCGCGCAGCGCTGCTCGCGCTCGTCACGCTGAGCCCCGAGTTGTTCGGCTGCGCCCCGACGCTGCGCGCGATGCGGACCCACCTGGGGGTCGAGCGGGTGCTCGTGAACCTGCGCTCGGTGGCGCTGGCGTGGATGCACGGTCTGTCGCCACCGCTCGGTCTGTCGACTCGTGGGAGGGGGTGAATCACCCACGAATTCGCCTCCCACACGACCTGGGGAACGGCAGCCCGCCACGCCGTCGGCACCGTCGCTTCGCTCGAGCGGAATCGTCCGTTCGACGAACGACTGGAGTGACCGATGACGCCCCCTCTTGACCCGTGCCCGGCGACCGACGCCGAGCGGCGCCAGCAGATCGCGCTGTTCCGCTACGGACTGATCGCCGACCTCGTGCAGCTGCCGCCTTTGCACCGCGGCCTCTACAAGCTCCTCACCGACAAGGCCGCCCGCGAGTACGACATCCCCTTCTCGCTGCGGCGTCGCGTCGCGGCCGAGACGATCCGCGGCTGGCTCCGCGACTACCGACGCGGCGGCTTCGACGCGTTGATGCCCAAGGTGCGCAGTGACGTCGGGGACGCGCGCCGCATCCCGCCCGCCGTGGTGGATCTGCTCTGCGAGACCAAGGACGCGACGCCTTCCCTCTCGATCCCGCTCATCATCAAGAAGGTCCGCGACGAGCACCCGGGCCTCTGCCCCGACGAGCTCGAGCTGCCGCTCTCGACGGTGCACCGGCTCCTGTCGCGTCGCGGCCTCATGGTGCGCAAGAAGGACGACGCGACCTCCAAGGACCGCCGGCGCTTCGAGTTCGACGCGGCCGGCGAACTCTGGATGAGCGACGTGATGCATGGGCCGAAGATCCGTGAGCGAGACCGCCTGCGCCGCACCTACCTCATCGCCTTCCTCGACGACGCGACGCGCCTGATCCCGCACGCCGCCTTCACCCTCTCGGAGGGCACCGTCGCCTTCCTCCCCGTGCTCGAGCAGGCCCTACGCAAGCGCGGCGTGCCCAAGCGCCTCTACGTCGACAACGGCGCCGCCTTTCGCTCGCGCCACCTCGCACTCGTCTGCGCGAAGCTCGGCATCGCGCTCATCCACGCGAAGCCCTACTCGCCGCAGGGCAAGGGCAAGATGGAGCGCTGGTTTCGCACCACGCGCATGCAGCTGATGCCAATGCTCGATGCGGCGGCGCCGCTCACGCTCGAGGCGATGAACCGCGCGCTCAGCGCGTGGGTCGAGGGGGAGTACCACCATGCGCCGCATCGCGGCCTCGGCAAGGAGACGCCCGCGGACCGCTGGGCGCGCCTCAGCGCCGACGTGAAGATGCCCGACGCTGACGTCGGCGCCTGTTTCCTCTACGAGCAGAAGCGCAAGGTCGCGCGCGACCGCACCGTCACCCTCGATGGCGTCGCCTTCGAGGTGGATGTCGCCCTCGTCGGCCACACCGTCACGCTGCGCTACGACCCTTCGCGCGCGCCCGAGCGCCGCACCGTCGAGGTCTGGCACGAGGGCAAGCGCGTCGAGATCGCGCGCCGCCTCGATGCCCTCGCCAACTGCTACGTGAAGCGCCACAACACCACGCGCGCCCTCGAGATCGACGCGAAGACCGACGACGTGCCGGAGGGTTTGGCGATGCGTGACCTCGCGGAAGAGCGCGACGCGGACGACAACGAGCTGCGGAGGATCTTCTGATGTACCGCAAGCATTTCGCCCTCACGCGTCATCCCTTCGAGAAGAACCTCGCCCCGGACGACCTCTTCGAGACCGCGTCGCTGAGCGAGCTGACCGTGCGCCTCACCCACCTGCTCGACATGCGCGGCATCGGTCTCGTCACCGGCGAGAGCGGCTCCGGAAAGACCACCGCGTGCCGGCGCCTCGTCGCCGGACTCAACACCGGCCTCTACCGGGTCCTCTACGTCTCGCTCACGACGGGCAACGTCATGGACCTCTACAAGACCATCGCGTGGGAGCTCGGCCTGCCGACCGAGAGAAACCGCGCGGCCCTCTTCAAGCAGATCCGCTCCGAGGTCTCCCGTCTCTGCGCGGAGAACCGCCTACGCCCCGTCCTCATCGTCGATGAGGCCCATCACCTGCGCACCGACGTCCTCGAGGACCTCCGCCTCCTCACCAACTACGCCATGGACTCGGAGAACCGCCTCTGCGTCGTCCTCGTCGGCCACCCGGGCCTGCGGCGGCGGCTCAACATGGCCGCCCTCGACGCCCTCGCTCAGCGGGTCGTCGTGCGAGCTCACGTCCGCGGCATCGCGCGCGAAGAGCTCGGCCCCTACCTCGAGCATCGCCTCCGCCTCGCGGGATGCGAGCTCCCCCTCTTCGAGCCCCCCACCGTCGAGGCCATCTTCCAGGCCTCCAACGCCCTCCCGCGAAGGGTCAACCTCCTCGCCCACCACGCCCTCTTCGCCGCCGCGATCGCACGGGCGAAGTCCATCACCACCGAGCACATCCAGGCCGCGCTTCAGGAAGTCGCGTAGGCCGGTCCCCGCTCCACAGAAGGCCGGCGCGATCCGATGGTCGCGCCGGCCTCTCGCTTTCCGTCACTCGTCGGCGCGACGGCGACGAGGCTCCAGACCGGGAGATCACCCCGGTCCCCTCACGAAACTGGGCGAGAGACCGCCGGTGGAAAAGTGTGGGAGACGACAAGCCATGACCTCGGTGCTCTCGCCGTGCTCTGTGATCAGGTGCGCCGACCGCAGCCCGTCGCCCTGCCGCTCGAACTCGCCGAGCACGTCCGTGACTGCGACGTCATCGCGCACGACCTCGGGGTGTACGACCATGACTGACGTCATCGACCTCCTGCATCGCATGGGCCTGCGCGCCAGCGCGGAGACCATCCATGCGCTGCTCACCCACGCCCAGAAGAGCAAGATGAGCCACTCGGTCCTCCTCGAGCAGCTGGTCGCGCTCGAGCAGCGTGAGCGCGACGCGCGCAACCTCGTGCGCCGTACGAAGGCCGCGACGCTCGGCACCTTCAAGCCCCTCGACCAGTTCGAGTGGGGGCACCCGCGACGGCTTGACCGCGA
>CAZQXC010000208.1:0-3727 GCA_964597075.1 uncultured Roseivirgaceae bacterium
TTGCGCATGAACTGATGCACATCCGTAACCGTGATGTGCGGTTATTGGTGATCACCATCATTTTTGTAGGGATATTTTCCTTTGTTGTGCAAATACTTTTTAGAAATATGTTGTATGGGTCGCGTAGCAGCAAAAAGGACAACAAGGGTATGATTGTGGCCTTAATCATTGCTGCGGTAGCGTATTTTCTTGCCTTACTCTTCCGGTTTGGGTTGTCGCGTAAGCGCGAATACATGGCCGATGCAGGTGCAGCCGATATGACCAGGAATCCAAAAGCATTGGCGTCCGCGCTGCGTAAAGTTTCAGGCAATTATGAGGTTAAGGCAGTGAAAAGTGATGACGTGAAGGAAATGTTTATTCAAAACCACCCGGATTCGTCTTCTGGTTTCATGGGTGGACTTGAAGGATTATTTGCTACCCATCCACCTATTGAAAAGCGGATAAAGGTGTTGGAGGAGTTTTAGGTTTATCGTTCGGCACACCGTATACACCGTGTACTTTCTGGCAGTAAAAGCAAAACGGTTAATATTGATTTCCTGTACGCAAGCACTGCATTTCCCAAACTGATCGGTGTCGTATATCGATATCCATCGCTCCAACGCACGAAGCCTGACTTCAGCTTTTTTTAGTTCGCCTTCGCTGATGGATTTGTTGTTGATATAGTCCATGCGGCTCACCCCGCCAATGGCGCTATCCAGCCCTATGGGCTTGGTGGGCTCCTGTAAATCCTTAATGACCATCGCAAATGCTTTGCGACTTAGCGCCTTTGCGGTAAAGTAAGTTAATGCCTTGCTTTAAAGAATACAAGATTTAGGACTTAAAAAGGATACTCACATAATTTATTATAGGGTACTATCCAAGAATAATAAATTTTAAGCCAGCAGAAATTAATACAATAAAGAGAAAAGAAATAATAACCTGGTTGTTGAATTTTTTTGAACCTAAATGTGATCCAACATAACCACCAACAATAACCAACGGTATAAAAAAAATAATTTCCATAGGGATATTTCTGAGTGCTACATAATTTCCAATTAGGCCGAGTACGGAATTACACAGTATAAACAAGGCTGCTACTCCGGAAGCATTGCGTAAGCTTGTGAGGCCAAACATAATAAGAATTGGCGATAGAAAAATACCACCACCAACTCCCAGTAATCCCGATAAAAAACCAATGACAGCACCAATAAACAGGGCAATTACAACATTAATTTCACTGGTTTTTTCAACAGGCTTTAGAAATTGCCTGGTTAAGAGAAGTACCCCCGAGCAGACCAGAAAAAGTCCGGCAAGTTTTTTAAACCAATAGGGATCCAGGTGCAGGTAGCCACCTACAAAAGCCATGGGTATTGAGGTAATGGCGAACAGTATGAATAGTTTTTTGTCAAAATATCCCGCTTTAATAAACTGGTAAGAGGCAATCAGTGACACTACAATATTCAATGTAAGTGAAATGGGTTTGATCGACTCTAGAGGAAAAGAGAGAAAGGCCATCACAGCCAGATAACCCGAAGCACCTGCATGACCTATGGAGGAATAAAGAAAGGCAATGAGGAGAAAGAGAATGCTACCAGTTATAATAATTTCGTGTTCCATGTTGCGGACAAGATAAGAATGAAAAAATTATTGAAAATGTTGCGCTATATAAATTTTAATAATTTGAGAAATTTAATGACACTACAATGCAAGGCTGATTGGTAGTATTTCTCTCTTCTGTAGATGCTTATTTATAGTGAAATACACGGGTAATAATTTGCACACAACTGGCATAGTGTTTTGTTTCTGATGGATTGACGGTTATCTTTTCGTAATGAAAGTGTTTGAATCGCGGGTCATTGTAGCGCAAACTGATATTGACGACCTCAACCATGTAAACAATGTTGTGTATCTGCAATGGGTACAGGATGTGGCGACAGCTCATTGGCAATCTTTGGCTTCCGATGACATGTTGAAGAAATATTCCTGGGTAGTTTTGAAACACGAGATTGAATATATTGGTCAGGCTTTCTTGCAGGATGAACTGTGGATAAAAACTTGGGTACAACATTCCGAAGGCGTTCGTTCCGAACGACATGTTGAGTTTTACAATCAAAAAACCAAAAAGCTACTCGTGCGGGCAAAAACAAGCTGGTGCCTGCTGGAGGCCGGTACCCTGCGACCAAGAAGAATAGAAGAGGAAATACTTCAATTATTTCATTGACGCTTATTTTTTAGAAGGTGGAAATTCCTTCAACACCCGAATAATACCGCGCTGAATATTTTTCGCTGATAAGTCAGGCGGATCTTCCAGGTAACCTTCAACATAACTTTGCCAAACAACTTCACTGCGTTTATGATCAACCATGTGAAGTAATAAGGTTCCACGGGTAAGGCTTACTTCTTCAGGTTGTAAAAAGGTTGAGCGGTAATAATACGGATCGTCTTGCACACCATGGTAGTAGATTACCTTTTCATTTTCAAGGGTAATGTGAAAATCAACTAGTAGTTCTGGATTCTGATCATCATACCGCAATCCTTTTTTTTGCAAGGTTGAAATGATCGATTCCCTTACCCGACTTTGCACGAGGCTATCCGTTAGATAGGCAGGTCCAGTATAGGTAAACGCACAACCTTCCATCCAACAAAAGGTTTTGTACTGACTGAAATCAATGCTTGTGTCGTGCTCCGTACGTACACTATCGCATGAAATCATCATGATTACGGAAAGGATAAGCCCCAGTTTTTTCATTTTTTTTCCTGAAAGCTAAGCAAGTTAAAAAAAATGGCTATGGGATTGCTCACATAGCCATCTGATTTATATCATGAAAAGTCTTAAGCCAATTCACGCAAATCTACAGGCACTACTTTTGAAATACCCTTTTCTACCATGGTGATTCCGTAAATCACATCCGTAGAGGTCATGGTGCGTTTGTTGTGTGTAACAATTACAAACTGTGAATCTTTGCTGAAGCTTCGGATGATGTTATTGAATTTATCAATGTTGGCATCATCTAACGGTGCATCCACTTCATCAAAAATGCAGAAGGGGGCGGGCTTCAATAGATACATGGAGAACAGCAACGCGGTTGCCGTAAGCGTTTTTTCCCCTCCCGAAAGCTGGTTAATTGTTAATGGGCGTTTTCCTTTTGGCTTTGCAATAATGTCGATTTCTGATTCCAACGGATTATTTGGATCAGCAAGCTTCAAATCACAATCATCTTCTTCATTGAACAGTGAACGGAATACGCGTTTGAAGTGGTCGCGTATCTGGTTGAAGGCTTCCATAAAAGTAATGCTGGCGGCACCCTCGATTTCACTGATGGTATTCAATAAGGATTCTTTCGCTTTTGCCAGATCTTCTTTTTGGGCGATGATAAAGTCGTTGCGTTCTTTAATTTCCGTATAGGCTTCCATGGCCATGGGGTTTATAGGCCCCATGTTATCCAGGCGTTCGCGAATGCGTGAAACATCATTACGCAGTTTTTCTTCACTCAACTCTGCCAGTACCTCTTTTTCTTCCGATGTAGTTTGCTGGGTAACGGAATCCAGGTCAATGTTAAATTCAACAGAAAGACGTTCTTTCACCGAGTTCAGGTGCAGCTTGCTTTCGCTGAGTTGATTTTGCAGTTCCATCAACAGGTTGTCGATGGTGTTGCGGGTATGCTGTACTTCGCGTAAATCTTTTTCAACCTGATCAATAGTACCCCGAGCTTCGTAATATTCTTTTTCAGCTTCACTTAATCCTTTC
>CAZQXC010000209.1:0-3716 GCA_964597075.1 uncultured Roseivirgaceae bacterium
AGTGGTTACCGTTTGGCGTGAGGTTCCGGTAAGCGCTGCAATATCTTTGTGGGTGAGTTTCGTGGGGATCATGGTTTCATACCCAACTTTCTTCCCTTTCCATGAAGCGGAATCCTTTAAAAACTCAACAATGCGTGTGCGGGCATCTTTAAACACCAGCAACTCTAATTTTCGTTCAAGTCGCATCAGACGCAAACCAACCAATTTTAGTAATCGAAAACTTAATTCCTTATCGTCCTTCATCAGGGCCTTCAATTCATCAATACTGAGTGGACAAATCGTGGTATTACTATCCATTACCTGAGCAAAATCCCTGCGCTTATCCTCGCCTGCCAGGGCAAGCTCGCCAAAAATCTCTCCTTTTGTTAAAATGGAACTCACCACTTCCTTACCGTCTTCCAGATAGTGGCCAATTTTCACACGGCCTTCTGCTACCATATAAATATGATCGGCCTCATCGTTTGGAAAATAAATAAACTGATCTTTTTTAAAATGCCTGAATTCATGTTTTTGGTCCATCACTTTTGTTTTGTGTGGACAAAGAACATTATACAGGTTAATGCTTTCGAAATACCAGAGCGAGGCGGTGCTTGTCATGGTGATGGGTATTTTTGATAAATTAACAAAAAATTAAGAAGAACGTTCATGCGCGAATTACAGTTAAGCGAACTATGGATATACCCCATCAAATCACTGGGCGGAATTCGTTTGCAAAAAGCCAGGGTGCTTCCTAAAGGATTGGAATACGACAGGCGGTGGATGATGGTGGATGAGAAAAACCGGTTTATCACACAGCGTGAGTATCCACAACTTGCATTGTTTCAATTAACAATTAACAATGATCAATTGTCAATATTACACCAGACCAACCTGGATTCAATCCACTTTGGAATGAATACCTATGAAAAGACTTCTGAAACCGTAACCATTTGGGATGATCAGGTACTGGCATCTGAGGTTAATCAAAATATCAGCAGTTGGTTTTCAGATCAACTGAAAATGAAATGTCGATTAATGCATTTTCCTGAATCCAATAGTCGCCCTGTGGACCCAACTTATGCAATCCAAAACGAACAGGTAAGCTTGGCTGATGGGTATCCCTTCCTCATCATTGGTCAGTCTTCGCTGGATGACTTAAACAAGCGGCTTCCAAACCCGGTAACCATGCAGCGCTTCAGACCAAATCTTGTATTCACAGGAGGCGAGCCCTATGAGGAAGATCAATGGAGAGATTTTTCGATTGGTGGTAGTCGATTTATTGGTGTAAAAAACTGTGCCCGGTGTGTACTCACCACCGTTAACCCTGCAACCGGAGTTAAGGGAAAAGAACCTTTGCAAACATTGTCAACTTACCGCAAACGGAATAATAAAATTTATTTTGGGCAAAATGTGGTTGCGATCGATTTCGAAGTTTTAATGGAAGGTGATGTAATTACACAATCATAAAAGAGATTTTACATTTTAAGCGGCAGACCTATCTTTGCCGCATGTTTTTTTATAAAAACCACGTTATTCTCGCCTTCGTATTGGTTTTTAACTGCTTGCCATCCTTTGCGCAAACACAAAAGGTTACGTATAATACAAATACATTTTGGTCTAAAACTGAAGTAAACCAGATTTTTGATGAGAAAAAGTGGGGTGTTGGTTTTGATTTTGTTTACCGCACCAAGAACGAACTCGGTCAGGGAAGTATTTTCACCAGTATGTTACGCGAAAGTTATCGTCCCTGGTTTCACTATCAGTTTTCACAAAATGCCCGCCTGAGCATTTCGCCCATCGGGTATATGAAAACACAAGAATATATTGGTAAACCTACGGACTATTTACGGTTACCGTATCAGGAATTCCGGACAACCTTTCAGTTCTTTCATCACATCAAACAAGCACAAGGAAGAGTAATGCACACGTGGCGCTATCGTTATGAATTGCGATGGCAGGAGCAACCTGCAATGGATGATTACCGGTATTTTAACCGGTTTAGATTGCGCTACCGCATTCGTGTAGGTTTAAATTCTTCCGACTTTTATGCCAACAAAACACTTTACATGGCTGTCTCTGATGAAATCGGTATTAACATTGGCAAAAATGTTCCTTACTTGTTTAATCAAAACAGATTATATATTGGCATGGGTTACCGATTTTTAACCGCTGCCCGTGTTGAACTGCGCTATGTAGATCGTGTACGCGCCCGAGGTTCAACCGGATTTGAATACGATATGGACAAGGGGATAATGGTCGGAATTTATATTGACCAGGTTTCGTTGCTGGGAACAAAAGATATTTTAAAAGTACGTTATTTCGATTAATGCAGGTCTCCCCAAAAATACTAGGTACAATTTCGGCACTGTTGCTGGTAACAACAGGCTGGCTGCTGTACGCCAATACCCAAATAAAAGGTGAGCTAAAAAAACAGCAACTAAACTATAACTATTTGTCCAGTAAGGCCGATGCTGATGAACTTTTCATACGTGGAAATTATGATGAGGCCTTAATCAGGTATTCCATTATCGATTCACTTTATAGCGATTCGCTGGTAAAAATGCGTTCTGCATTAACCGTAACAACTGACGAATCCTCTATGGCGGAGCAAGTGTTTTCCCTTCAACGCCAGCTAGAACGGGCAACCAATACTTTAAAGACCTATGAGAATCAGGAAAAAGGTTCAGACCTGACAAATCGTGAACTAGAGGAACTGAGAAACAATGAGACAAAATTATTGAACGAAATATTTGCCTTGAATGAAAAATTGAATCAGGTTCAAAACGAAAATAAGAACAACTCGGAGAAAAAAGGTGTTATCAAATTCTCCGGCAGCAGAAATGGCACAATCACTTATTTCGGCATGCTGCTTAACGGGAAAGCGAATGGAGAGGGTTTTGGGTACTGGTCAACAGGAAGCAGTTATGAAGGCAATTGGAAAGAAAATATGCGGCATGGTAAAGGCACTTTTCTGTGGGCCGATGGAGAAAAATACACAGGTGATTATGTAAATGACCAACGTGAAGGGTATGGAATTTACACCGCTAAAGCCGGCCGTTACGAAGGTAATTGGCAAAATGATATGCGGCATGGGGAGGGGAAACTTTATGAACCCAATGGAAAACTAAAAGTACATGGCGTGTGGGAAAAGGATAAATTAATTAAAACTATAAAATGAAGTACGTCATAGTTGCTTATACAATTATCCTTTTAATTTCACTAACAGGCTGCCACAAAAAAAAGAAGGAAGATAAACTCCCCATCTTCGGTTATCGTGAAGTCGTTGCAAAAGAAGTGGACGGAAAAAAAGTTGCCGATACGGTTTACCATACCATTGCCGATTTTTCTTTTGTCGACCAGGATAGCGCGATAGTTACCAACGAAACTTTTACCGGTAAAATTTATGTGGCCGATTTCTTTTTCACATCCTGTCGTACCATCTGCCCAAAAATGAAAACGCAACTACTTCGGGTGTACGATTCCATTCAGGCGTTACCCGATGTAGCCATTCTCTCGCATACCATCGATCCGGAACATGATACCGTGGCCTTATTACACGATTTCGCAGACCGGCTTGGCGTGACAAGCGACAAATGGCATTTCGTGACCGGAGACCAGGATAAAATCTACGACATTGCCCAAACCAGTTATTTTGCTACCGCCATGGAGGATAAAACCGAACCCGATGGATTCATCCACAGTGGGGCGTTTTTATTAATAGATAAAGAGCGAAGAAT
>CAZQXC010000210.1:0-3707 GCA_964597075.1 uncultured Roseivirgaceae bacterium
TGGGCAAACATCCTGGCAGATGTCGCAACCAAAGATCCAGTTTTCAAATTTTCCTTTAACGTTAATGGTATTTTTTGCTCGAGGGTATGAATCAAAACCCAGTCTGCAATTTCCGGCTAACCTTGCCGAAACTTATAGGTTGATAATTTTATATGATCATGTTACGGCATGACTCATTGCCGAAGGGTATGCTTGCAACGGGATGAAGTTTTTAGCTATATCATCTGGTAAAAAGTTTACTTTTTACTTGACTTTTCGGGGGGGGGGTAACTTCACCATAATTTATTCCTCTAAACTAACCCCCCATTATTATGAAAATCAGAAAAATACTAATCGCATTTTTGGTTTTGATGACAGTTAGTTGCACCAACATCCCCCATGAAAATATTGATGTGCCCATTCATCGACTTTCTTATGATGTAAAAGAAACCATAAAACATTATAGTACTGGATTTAGACAAGCTCTTTCAAAAGTTAAAGCTGTCGAATTTTATAACATGAGCCGATATGATATTATCGCCCACGATGTTGTAGTAAATTACTTTAGTAATTTTTCGCACAATGAAAAGGACCTTGCCCAAGAAATTATCAGGCATCCAGGTTTCGGATTGGTGCTTCAAGCCGACCAAAAGCAGAATGTTGATGATGTTGTTTATTTTAGCCCTGAAGTTAGCCGATTAATGAATGAATTTAATTATACTGTTGAACACACTACATTGGCGTATCCATCAACAGATTATATTGAATATGACAAGGCCGGTCTGCAACATCAACTAAATGAAATTTTAAGTAACTTTAAGAGTAGTGTTGAAAACAATTATTCCTTAACTGCAATGGAAGCACAAGCCCTGTTGATGAATATAGAATTTCAGCGCGAGATTCTTCCTGATCTGATCGATTTGGCCATCAGCATTGACGAAGAAGGAGAAAACAGCCGGGTACAATGGTCTTGGAGAAGGTTTCTCAGAATTGTTGCGGTTGTAGTGGTAACTGCTGCTGCCGCAATGATTGTTGGGGCTGTAGTTGGTTATGGATTGGCGATTGCTGGAGTTGTGGGTGCTTCAGCTGGTTTAGGGGCAATAATAGGCGGTGGAGTAGGGTTAGTTTTGGGAGTCGTTCAAACCAGTAGAGGTGAGTGTCCAGCCGATGGCTGGTTTCAATCCTCTGTACCTTTACTTGAATGGCAAGATTGTAATTTCGTATGATCCTTAGGTTTTCTCTTGCATTTTTATTTTTAGGATCAGTAATCATTTCATCGAAGAGTCAGGAAATACGAACCAAACCGGCCTTTAGTAAAGAACTGGATTTTGTTCTTCATAACAGAGAAATATTAGGAGGCGATGCATCAAAATTCTTTCTTGTAAAGGGTCGGCTTAACCTTTATGAGGATCATCTTATTTTCCATGTCTATGTTGGAGATGAATTGAAGCCCTATTCAAAAATTTGGCAGAAGCAGTACTTAGTGAAAGACCTTAAAATTAATTATTCTGAGATTAAGTCCATGAAAAGGAATTATATTTTATTAATAGTTCCAACAGGTCATATGACAATAGAAATACAGAATGGGATTAAGTATAGATTCGGATCGTCTAATGATAAGCTTAGAATTATTGAATTTATAAGAGATCGAATTTGATTGCTAAAACATAGCTTAGGTTTTAAGGAGCGTAAAATGAATAGGAAAAGCACGTTTATGGCATTGATCTTTTTATTGATGTCACAATCGGTGGTATCCCAGCCTATTATTAAAAAAGACTCAGTATGTAGAGATGCTGATTTAGGCTTGAATAATACTTGGAACACTTTTAAAGTTCGTGGAAAATTAACGGTTGCCACGAACTATGTAGTGTTTAGCGTTCGAAAAGATAGCTTATTATTAACAAGTAGATTTTATCAGTTTAATAATCATATAAACGACTTACGTATTTCCACCTCTGATGTTAATAAAGTCAGGCGTAGATTTGATTTCAATCCCACTAATTTTTCAAGCGCACTTGTTTTTATTACAAATGACAGGGTAAAATATAAATTTTATTATGTAAAGAATAAAAGAGAAATTGTTTTGTATTTAAAGAAAATAATTTAAGTGTACAGTAATTATCTTTCATATGATATGTTTGGCAACCTGTATATTCCGCTTTAGTCCCCCTAAGCCAGCTCGTTTTACAGCCGATTTTTTAAAAATTTTCTGAAACACTGCCTCGGTAATTTCTGTCCATTCACCCGTTGAAATTTTTTCCAGATCAGCATGTGGTTTAAAACGGCTTTCGGTGTTCGGTTGTGCGAATCGGTTCCACGGGCAAACATCCTGGCAGATGTCGCAACCAAAAATCCAGTTTTCAAATTTCCCTTTTACGTCATTCGGTATTTCTTCCTTCAGCTCAATGGTGAAGTAGGAGATACATTTACTTCCATCCACTACATACGGTTGTGGAATGGCCTCGGTAGGGCAGGCATCCATACAGGCTGTGCACGTGCCACAGTAATCTTTAATCGGCCCGTCATACTCCAACTCCAGATCAAGGATTAGTTCTGCCAGGAAGAAAAAGCTGCCCATCCCACGGTTTAAGAGCAGGGAATTTTTACCGATCCACCCCACACCAGATTTTTTAGCCCAGGTGCGTTCCATCACTGGGGCGGAATCAACAAATGCTCGACCATTTACCGCACCGATTTCAGCATTTATTAATTGAAGAAATTCTTTGAGTTTATCTTTTATCACAAAATGATAATCCTCACCATAGGCATACTTGGCAATTTTGAGGTTGTGATCACTGGCCAAATCTTTCTCAGGATAGTAGTTGTACACCAGGCTCACCACCGATTTTGCACCTTCTGCGAGTTTGGTTGGATCAAGACGTTTATCGAAGTGATTTTCGAGATAACTCATTTTGCCTTGGTAGCCTTTTTTAAGCCAGTTTTCCAGGTTGGTGGCTTCCTCGCTGAGAAATTCAGCTTTGGAAATACCGCAAAAACTAAAGCCGAGTTGTGCGGCTGTGGATTTGATGAAATGCGTTTGGGTTTTGGGTGAGGAAAATTTCAACCTTTAGACTTTTTCAAATTCAAAGTGAAGCAGCATAAGATCTGATCCTTTGCATGATTCAATAGTAAGTGTTTCACCATTCTTGTTACTAAATTCTACTTCAAAAATATTGTCATCCAATTGTTCAACAATAGTCCCAACCTGTCCCATACTTAGTTTTTTTTCAGGCACATCATTAAGCAGCGCAACGACATCTAATATTTTAAAAGCTTTCATAATTTTTAGGTTTTAACATAACATGTTATAAGCCGTGGAAATTCCTCATTTTTTAGAATGATCCAGGCTGTTCGAACGGTGGCCATTTGATTAAAGTTAGTAATATTTATGTCAACAATATATCGGGTTCCATACTGATTTGCGTGTCCGGCAATAGCTTCACTTTGCTTTAAACCTTTCAGTATTTCATCTCTTAACTTTTCCGCATCCGATGTTTTTAAAGAGAGTGCTGATAGAAATACTTTTGCTTTATACCTTCCTGCAGGATGGCCTTCATTCAAAACATAATTTTTAAGTTTCGCTAGATCAATCCTTGCATTAGTCCAGTTTGGAAGTGTCATGTAGATTAATCAAACAACCCCGGCCTTTTTGATTGAGGCGGTACCAGTTTAAGATGTTTGTACGCCAGTTCAGTTGCCTCCCGTCCGCGTGAGGTGCGTTTGAGATA
>CAZQXC010000211.1:0-3442 GCA_964597075.1 uncultured Roseivirgaceae bacterium
TTGAAGCGTCATGGTAGTTGGGTAATTATACTTCACCGAGCGTGAGGCAAAGGGGGATCTTGTGGATACACAGCACAACCTGATTGACTTGTTCAACGAATATTTTGAAGTAGTGCTCGCGGATACAGAGGAAAAACGACGAGAATGCTTTCGGTTGCGCTACGAGGTTTATTGTAAGGAAGGGATTATTCCTGGATTTCCATCTGAAGATTATCCAGACGGTCTGGAGTATGACCACTATGATGAGCATTCGGTGCATAGTTTTCTCATACACAAACCCACGGGTTACACTGCTGGGACGGTTAGGGTGATTTTGCCAATATTGGATAAATGTGAAGCCAAATTCCCAATTGAAGAACATGCGGGTCATTTGTTTGATAATGACATTTTATCCTTTGAAAAACTCCCGCGTACTCAGCTTGGCGAGATTTCTCGTTTGATTCTCTCATCAGAATTCCGGGCGCGTAAGGGAGAAAATCTACGGCCATCCGGTGTGATGGGTAGCTTTGAAGACCCCTTACAACAGAATGAGCGACGTCAACGCCACACTTTTCGGCAAAGTTCTGACAAGCGGACAGCTAATCCACGACGAACATTTCCCCATGCCATCCTTGGCTTATTCGTATCCATCGTGCGAATGAGCGTTGAAAATAACCTGACTTACTGGTATGGAGCAATGGAGCCAGTATGCGCAAGGTTTCTGCGATCCTTCGGAATTAATTTCACGCCTATTAGTTCAATCATCGACTATCATGGTCCCTGTAAATCTTATATAGGCTATATCCCAAATATCATGGAGAATATTTATCAGCATAATAGGGAAACATGGGCTTTGCTAACTGATAACGGTACTTTTTCCAAAACCAAAAGTAACCCAAAGTGCTTTGATATACCATTTCCCATTTAGGGATAATATCAACTAAACGCTAATAAAAATATTGGGAGAATGGTTAAATTCTACTTCAGATATCTGCCTGGTATTATCGCACTTTTTCTTACATGTGCAGTACCCGCAGAAAACTTACCAGTTTTTGTTGTCGTTAACCCGGCAACTAACACTAGAGATTTTTTATCAAAAAATGCACTGAGCGCTATCTTTGGGATGCGCTTGAGAAAATGGGAAGATGGTTCAGCGATCAAAGTTTTTGTGCTACCCAACGAACATCCATTGCATATAGCATTCTCCAAACATGTTCTTCGGGTTTTTCCTTACCAATTGCGGAATGCATGGGATCGTCTGGTTTTTTCAGGCACTGGAGAAGAACCAATTAGGGTTGCATCAGAACAACAAATGAGGGCAGTACTGAGCACCATACCTGGAGCCATAGGTTATTTAAGTCCTTCCATGACTGATGAGACTGTTAAAGTCATTTCCCTTGAATAGTTTAATTTGAAAATTTGTTTATCATAAATGAGAGAATACAGTTCGATACTTAAAAAATTTTCGGTTGGAGTCATAATAACCACTCTGTTTTGGTTTGCGCTCAATACCGCTCGCGCTGTCGAAACCTTCGACAGTCTTCGCATTCATGGTTTTTTAAGTCAAGGTTACTTTCTGACCTCAGAAAATAATATTTTTGGATCTAGTAGTAACGGAGGTAGTTTCGACTTCACGGAAGCGGGATTAAACGTTTCCTGGACGCCTATCACTGATCTTCGACTAGCTGGACAGGTATTATTCCGACGCGCTGGAAGCGGACATGAAAATGACGTAGAGTTGGATTTCGCTTTACTCGATTACACGATTCACTCAACGGCTGACTCCCGTTTTGGGATGCGTTTAGGACGCTTCAAAAATCCTCTTGGTTTCTATAATGATACCCGTGATGTCGTATTCACTAGGCCAACAATTTTATTACCTCAATCTATTTATTTTGAGCGCACTCGCGAATTATCTCTATCGGCGGATGGCGGTCTCTTATATGGAGAATATCGTGGGACATTAGGAAATTTTTCCTTGGAAATCGGAGCAGGAATCCCAAGAGGTGATAATTTAGATACAGAGCTAGCCTTATTCGGCTCTGATTATCCAGGAGAAACTCGTTCGAAACTCTCTTACATTGGGCGGTTGGGTTACGAACGAGAGGATGGAAAATATCGTGTGGCTATTAGCTCACCTAGGGTGGATGTCCGGTACAACCCAAGACTTCTCCCACCTGACGATCTTCCTCCTTTAAAAGACATATTCACCCCTGTGATTTTTTCGGCCCAATATAACGAACATAAACTAAGTCTCACTACAGAGTATGCAATTCGCAGGATTCAGCGATCAAGTTTAGATTTCGGTCAGCCGTTCAGCTTGGATGTTACTGGTGAAAGCTACTATTTACAAGCTGAATACCGATTAAACCCGAATTGGCAGGCCATCTTACGTTACGATGTTCTCTACAACGACCGTAACGATAGATATGGGAAAAAATTCCAAGCCGCTACGGGACTTCCTGCTCACACACAGTTCGCCAAGGATTGGACTTTTGGGCTTCGTTATAATGTCACTTCATCTTTTCTAGTCGCGGCTGAATACCATTATGTGGATGGTACCGCATGGCTGCCGATTCAAGACAACCCAGATCCCTTGGATCGGAAACAGCGATGGAGCTTGTTTGCTGTTCTGGCTGGCTTTCGTTTTTGACTTGGCTTCGATCCTGATCTTCAAAACCCACCCTTCGGTACGTTTCTCCGTGATCCTGATGATGGGTAAAATGCCCTCCTGTAAATTTCCCAGTGATAGAGTAGAGCGGCTGCTTCCTGTAGTAGACTCAGATAGAGCCAACGCTACAAGTCGTGGTTGCCGGACGAAGGCATCACTGGAAAATTTACAGAAACCCGATTTTCATCGTTGAACTTTCTATCGCATCAGGTATCACGGCGAATGCACCCTCAGTCACGGCCCAGCGTCTTTCTAAGTCTTAAATGGAAAGCGTTGCTGCTCAGCAGCTTCGTTCTCGTCGCGGTGGTAGGCAGCATTGTGGCTTTAAATTTCATCGAACTGCGCAACCAGTTCGAACAGCGTCGCGCGGAGTTACAAAAACAATACGCCCATCAGGTCCAAGGCTTACTGGACCAGTCGGACAAACGGTTGCGGCAGTGGAGTACGACCATCGCCTCCCTGCTCGGAGTCCGATTTACCGCCGGCAAGCCGCGCGTGGATGAACTCATCGCGGAATTCGAGCGGCTGGCGACGATTCTGGAGCTGAATATGGGCGTGGAAAGCATCGCGCTCATCGCCGAGACCGGCCAGCGTTTGGCCGCGCGCGGCCTGCTGGGGGCGAGCTCCGATATGCAGGCCGCATTGACGAACGCCGCCCGTCTGGCCGTGGCTACCGAGACGCCGACCAGTCTGATCGATTGCTTCGATACCTGCCTCCAGTATGCCGTCGCACCCATCCTCGGCAATGGCGGTGTGCTCGTGGTGGGGGTGTCGCTGGCGGACGTGGTGCTC
>CAZQXC010000211.1:3452-3692 GCA_964597075.1 uncultured Roseivirgaceae bacterium
ATTTCCAGCGAGTCTCCGGCATCGATCTGGGTTTGATCGTCCGGCGGCCCGAAGCACCCTCCACCGTCCTCGAAAACAACGGCGAACGCTGGCTCCCACCATGGGACGCACAAGTCGTGGCGCTTAGCAACGCGTCGATCAACGTAGCAATCCTGCTCGCCACCGCCGAGCGGCGAACATTGTCTGACACCGCCCGAGAGTCCACCTACGTCACCGCCAACGGGCGCGATTACGAGATTC
>CAZQXC010000212.1:0-3651 GCA_964597075.1 uncultured Roseivirgaceae bacterium
ATTCGCATGAACCAGGGTATGGAAACCGATACGGTTCTGCAAAACTGGCAAACTAAAATCTGGGATGGCGACTGGAAAAATCACTATGTGGATAGTACAGAAGTAATACTCAACCATTACAGCACATTGGTAAATGAATTTAAGAAAAAAGGCGGACGACTTGCTTTTGTTCAATCACCAGTAACAGGAAAGTATCTGCAATACGAGCCAGTATTATTTCCAAGGGAACAATACTGGAATGCCCTGTTAGAAAATTCGGAAGCAACAGGGTATACCTATGAAGACTATCCGGAAATGCAGGCCATGATACCACCGGAGTGGTCGCATCTTAACAGAAAAGATGCAGACGACTTCACACGTATACTGATAGCGTTACTACGAAAAGATGGCTTACTAAATCCATAAAATTATGCTGTTTAATACTGTTGGGTTTTTTGCCTTTCTAGCCATTGTTCTTGGATTGTACTACCTCGCGCCACTGTCATGGAAGCAAAAGAAATTCATGCTGCTAATGGCCAGTTATATTTTTTATGGTCTTTGGAATCCACCACTGATTCTACTGCTATGGATTTCAACCATCATTGATTGGAAGGCCGGTAACATGCTGGCGAAAACTGATCTGGTAAGAAACAGAAGGTTTTGGTTGATCCTGAGTATGCTGGTGAATTTAGGGTTCCTGGCTTTTTTCAAATACGGAAATTTCCTGCTGGAGAATTTTCAATTTCTGGTTGGGTTGGTCAGTATTGAATACAACCCGCCTAAATGGGATATTTTACTACCCATGGGGATTTCCTTTTATACGTTTCAAACAATGTCGTACACGATCGACCTGTATTATAAACGCATTCAGCCTGCCAAAACATTTCTTGACTTTGCCCTCTATGTTACGTTCTTTCCCCAATTGGTTGCCGGGCCAATTGTGCGGTCCGATGAATTGGTGCCTCAATTTTATGAACCGAAGCGTGCCACGCAGTACCAGTTTATGTTGGGCTCACTGCTGCTTACCATCGGCCTTTTTCAAAAAACCGTATTTGCGGATTCATTGCTTAGCGGTGTTGCCGATTCTGTTTTTGGCTCACCTGAATTGTTGCACCCGTTAGATGCCTGGATTGGTGTGCTTGCATTTTCAGGACAAATCTTTTTTGACTTTGCAGGTTATTCCCTCTGCGCCATAGGGCTTTCCTTAATGCTTGGGTTTTTACTGCCCGACAATTTTCGGTATCCGTATGGTAGTATTGGCTTTTCAGATCTCTGGCGAAGATGGCATATTTCACTTTCCAGCTGGCTGCGCGATTATTTATACATTGGCCTGGGCGGAAACAGGTTTGGTATTAACCGTACCTATGTCAATCTCATGATGACCATGTTGCTCGGAGGACTATGGCATGGTGCTGCCTGGACATTTGTTGTATGGGGCTTTTTACATGGTTTATTCCTGGTTATCGAACGGTTGTTGAAAAATGTGATTACTGTGACATCAACACATTGGTTTACCGGGCTGCTGCTGGCTTTCCTTACGTTTAACTGTGTTAACATCACCTGGGTTTTCTTCAGGGCAAAAGATTTTACCAACGCGCTAAATATTTTAGGCTCCATGTTTTTCATTCATGGCAATAAACCACTCCTCATGACCAATCATCTTGTGCTGGTGGGTGGGCTAATGACGTTCGTATTTTTTGGACATTATGCAATGCGTAATCGTTCACTGGTTGGCATTATTGAAGCATCACCCAAATGGCTCATCATTTCCGTATGGGGTGTAATGCTTTATGGCCTGATGATTGTTCAAACCAGCGGTCAGCAGTTTATCTATTTTCAGTTCTAAAAAAGGCTATTCCACTTTTCTCTGGCTTGGTGGAATTCGGTAGAAAAGTCGAAACTCACTTCCTATATTGCAGCGCTATAGCGAAGGAAAATATGGAGTACAGTATTACAATTGAACGATCAAAAAAACTCTACAGTATTGCCCTGGCGCTTGCTGTATTCACTATACTCTACAACCTGATTGAAGGAATTATCGCCACCTGGTTCGGATATGAAGATGAAACACTTACGTTATTCGGATTTGGCGTAGATAGTTTTATCGAATTGATTTCCGGGGTGGGTATCATGCATATGATTATTCGGATTCGCCATAACCCAACGGTTAGCCGCGATGGATTTGAACGAACAGCCTTGCGCATAACAGGTACCGCGTTTTACTTACTTGTTGGAGGCTTAATGATTGGTGCGGCCCTCGTTATTTATACAGGCCAAAAACCAGAAACAACTTTCTGGGGGATCATCATAGCCTGTATTAGCATATTGGTTATGCTTGGTCTGATTTATGGTAAACGAAAAGTGGGAAACGAATTGAAAAGTGAGGCTATCCTGGCGGATGCCAATTGTACATTAGTCTGCGTGTACATGTCTGTAATACTGCTGGTATCCAGCGGACTCTATGAACTCACCGGCCTGCCCTACATTGACGCAGCAGGTACACTCGGCCTTTCCTGGTTTTCATACAAAGAAGGAAAAGAATGTTTTGAAAAGGCAAACAGTGATAAGTACTGCGCCTGCGATCACGACTAAAATACTACTGGATTCTTGATGCTGGTTACCGGAAAATTGACTCGCATCTGGTATTCGATCAATGCTTCCACCGGAGTTTTAATACCAATAAAAATGAAGCTAATACTAGTGTTACCATGTTGGCAATGATTACCGGTATATCCATAATGAGTAATCCATAAGCTAGCCACAATACTACGCCCGTACAAAAAATAGAAAACATCCCCAGCGACAAATCCTTGGCCGATCGGCTTTTCCAGGTTTTAACCACCTGCGGAATAAAGGCTGCCGTTGTACAAGAGCCTGCCAACAATCCTAAAAGTTGAATGGTATTCATTTCATGCGTTGATTATACAGCAAAGTAACGATGATTATTCCTCAAGGTTGGGAGGATGTAGGATTTTCCGTGTTGCGGTCAATGAAAACGATTGCGCTGGAATCTTCTACAAATCAGCTTTTTTAATTCTCAGGTAGCTAAAAAAGTTAAACAGGAAAATCCATACCAGTGCAATACCCACGGCTGTCAAACTTACGTGATCCTGTATTTCCTGAAAAGCATAACGGGCAAACGGCATGGGTACCAGATTCATAATCGATTCGAGCGGGAAGAATTGAATGACCTGGGGCACGTAGTCATCAATATTTTTTTTGATAATAAGTTCAATCAAGTACGAGTTGAGCAACAGTACAATACTTAAGCCTGATCGTTGTACAAAAATACCGAGCATAAGGGCAAACGAAAGGAAGGCAAATACTTCCAGAAAATAGGCCGGGAAAAACTCAATGCCATTGAACATGTGACTCCAATTCAAGGAAGGAGAATAAATCAAACCGGTAACCAGGGAAACAACAAAAACCAATACCATACTCAGTAAACTCAATAGCAGGTTAGTGGTTATTTTGGAATACAGGAATTCAGCGCGACTTAGCCCATCAATAATATTCTGCCTGATGGTTCGGTAGCTATATTCATTGGTAATGGAAATGAGCACCATAATACCCAGCATGATTTTCAATAAACCACTTGCCCAGGCCAGATTTTGCCAGACATCCGGGAAATGATAAAGCGGGATGCGATCAATATTAATAGATTGACCAAAA
>CAZQXC010000213.1:0-3629 GCA_964597075.1 uncultured Roseivirgaceae bacterium
GCGCTCGCCGCGCCGCTCGAGCACATGCTCGAACATGCCGCCGATGAGCTGCATGGCCACGTCCTTGAAGGCGAGCGTCGGACCGTGATGGAGCTCGAGCATCCAGTCGTTCGGACCGATCTGCACCAGCGGGCAGCGCAGCCGCGTGTCGAACCCGGCATAGGCCGCGTCGATCAGCGCGCGGAACTCGTCCTCGGAAAAGCTGTCCTCGACGAAGGGCCACATCACGCGGAACGCGACCTCCTCGTAGGAGAGCCCCGCCAATCCGCCGAGCTCGCCCTTGAGCGTCGGCAGCGCGTCCGGCACGTAGAGACCGCCGTCGCGCGCGAGACCCGCGAGCAGCGTCTCCTCGAACGGCAGCGCGGGCGCCTGCCCCCGGGTGCTGATGTAGCGCATGCGGTCGCTCTCCCGTGTTCCGGTGTCGGACTGCCTCATACAGCAGGCGGGCGGGCACCTCAATCTCCCGTCCCGCGGCGGTTGTGCAGTCGGGCGCGGGCGCCAGGCTGCCCGGCGGTCGGACGGAGCAGCGGCGCGTGGGGGTGCTGTCGGGATATCTGGGCGCGGCGCGCATCGGCCGGGTGATGCCGCATGGAGGTGGCGACGTGCTCGACATCGGCTGCCAGTCCGGCCCGTTCCGCCGCGCGCCCGGGGACGGGATGGCGAGCCGTGCGGCATCGACATCAGCGAGGGGGCGGCCGCGTCGGGGTCGGGCTCGAGCGCCGCGAGCGGTTCCAGCTCGGCTGCGACCAGCTTGCGGTGCTCAGGCGCCCGGAGTGAGCCGCGCGCCCCGGCCCGCCGCCTCGCGGCGCAGCCAGAGCGCCGACATCGTTGCCCACACAGCGGCGAGCAGGCCCCAGGTGATCGCGTAGTTCAGGTGGTTGTTCGGCAGGTCCACGCCGAGCCGCTCCGGCAGCGGCCGCTCGCCGAGGCTGTGGCTCTCGGCGACGACGAGGACCTCCGCCGTGCCGAGCGCGCGCGCGAGCGGGCCGACCGCCCGGTCGAAGAAGAGCATCGCCTCCGCGTCGGGTTCGGGCGCCGTGCTCGCCGCCGCGTCGGGCCAGAAGAGCGCGCCGGTCACCGAGAGGGCGGCCCCCGGCTCGGGCAGGAAACGCTCGCGCATCGTCTCGGGGACGTAGCCGAGATCGGCGAGGATGCGCCGCCCGTCCTCCGTCTCGAGCGGGACGATCACGCGGAAGCCCGGGCCGAACGGGCGCCGGGTGGTCAGCACATGCGCCGCGCCCGAGCCGGCGGCCCCCTCCACCGTCACGCGCAGGAACTCGTGCGCCGCCGGGTCGGGCTCGGCCGGAAGGGCGACCGGGTCGGCGGCCAGGCGCGCCTCGAGCCGGGCGATCAGGTCCTCCTTCCAGGCGAGCCGCTGCACCTGCCAGACCGACAGCGCGACGAGCACGGCGGTCCCCGCGAGCCCGAGGATCAGCGGCGGGAGCGTGCGGCGGGCGATCAGGGCCATGATGCGCGTCTCCTCTCTCGCGTCGTCTCCGGGAACGAAACGGCCCGCCGCGGCGACGCGGCGGGCCCCGAAGGCCATGTGCCCGGCGGCCGGGAGCGACCCGGCCGCCCGTCGGGACGCCTCAGGCGCCCCAGATGTAGATGCTGGCGAACAGGAACAGCCAGACCACGTCGACGAAGTGCCAGTACCACGCCGCCGCCTCGAAACCGACATGCTGGTCGGCGGTGAACTGGCCGGCGCGGGCGCGGAAGAAACAGACCGCGAGGAAGCAGGCGCCGACGAAGACGTGGAAGCCATGGAAGCCGGTCGCCATGAAGAACGTCGACGGGTAGATGCCGTCCGTGAAGGTGAACGCCGCTTCGTGGTACTCGAGGATCTGCAGCCCGAGGAACAGGAACCCCAGCGCCACCGTGATTCCGGTCCACAACGCCGTTTTTTCGCGGTCGCCGTGCCGGATGGCGTGGTGGGCGATCGTCACCGTCGCTCCCGACGTCAACAGGATCAGGGTGTTGAGGAACGGCAAGCCCCAGGTGTGCAACGGAACGATGCCCTCGGGCGGCCAGACCTCGTGGGCGGTGCGGCTGAGGAACGGCACGCTGGCGTCGAAGAACGCCCAGAAGAAGGCGAAGAAGAACATCACCTCGGACGCGATGAACAGCAGCATGCCGACCCGCAGCCCGTGGCGGACCACCTCGGTGTGGTGGATGCCGCTGTTCGCCTCGCGGATCACGTCCCGCCACCAGCCGTAGAAGGTGAACAGCAGCAGCGCGAAGCCGAGCGCCAGCAGCGCCCACGGCCCGTCGTGCATGAACCAGATGCCCCCGACCGCGATGGTGAACGCGGAGATCGTGCCGACCAGCGGCCACGGGCTCGGATCCACCATGTGGTAGGGATGGGACTTCGTCGTCTCGCTCGCCATCTCAACTCCCCCGATGCGCATTCGTTTCGCCGCTCAGCCGCCGGAACGGCCGTCGACGTCCTTGCCGACCACCTCTCGCCCCTTGCCGCCGGCGGTGCCGGCCTTGTCGGCGGGGTAGAACGTGTAGGACAGGGTGATGACCTTGACCTCCCGAGCTTCGGCGTTGGCCAGCATGTCGGGATCGACATAGAACAGCACCGGCATCGCCACCTCCTCGCCGGGGGCCAGCGTCTGCTCGATGAAGCAGAAGCACTGCATCTTGCTGAAATAGGGCGCGGCCTTGAAGGGGGTGACGTTGAAGGTGGCGGTTCCGGTCACCGGCACGTCGGCGGCGTTGGTCGCGGTGTAGTGGACCAGCACCTCCTCGCCCAGCCGCACCCGCACCTGCCGCACTTCGGGTTTGAACCGCCACGGCAATGCCGAATTGACGTTGGCATCGAACCGAACCGTCACCTCATGGTCGGAGACGACGTCCGGCGCCGCGACGGCACGCGTGTTGGGCGTGCCGCCGAAGCCGGTCACCTGGCAGAACAGGCGGTAAAGCGGGACGGAGGCGAACGACAGTCCGATCATGCCGCCGACCACGCCGAACAGGATCACGGCGGTCCATGTTCGCTTGCGTCCGGTCCCGTCCATCACCCGTCTCCCGCCTCGCCGCCCCTCACTCTGCCGGCGCGTGATGCCCGGAGGGCGCGATCACCGGCAGTTCCTCGTGGGTATGGAACGGTGCCGGCGAGGGGACCGTCCACTCCAGGGTCGTCGCGCCTTCGCCCCACGGATTGGCTTCCGCCGGAACGCCGCGGCGGTAGGTGTGCCACATGATGTAGAGGAACATGAAGGTGCCGACCATGGTGATCAGCGCGCCGATCGAGCTGACGAAGTTCCAGCCCGAATAGACGTCCGGATAGTCCGGGATGCGCCGCGGCATGCCGGCGAGGCCCAGGAAGTGCTGCGGAAAGAACAGCACGTTGACCCCGACGAAGAACACCCAGAACTGGATCTGCGCCAGCTTCTCGGAATACTGCCGGCCGCTCATCTTGCCGATCCAGTAGTACCAGCCGCCGAAGATCGCGTAGATCGCCGCGATCGCCATCACGTAGTGGAAGTGGGCCACCACGTAGTACGTGTCGTGGACGACGAAATCGATGCCGGCATTGGCCAGCAGCACGCCGGTGACGCCGCCGATCACGAACAGCCAGATGAAGCCGATGGCGTACATCATCGGCGCCTTGAACTCGATCG
>CAZQXC010000214.1:0-3611 GCA_964597075.1 uncultured Roseivirgaceae bacterium
CAATTTTCCATGCCCGGCAATATGATCGATTTTATTTTTCTTGAATAAAAACTGAATACCCTTACTCATCCCTGCAGCAACATCACGGCTTCTTTTAACCATGCCGGGTAAATCGGCTTTTGCATCTTTTACCTCAATGCCATAGTCCTTCGCATGTTTGATGTACTCAAAAACATTCGCACTCTTCAGTAGGGCCTTGGTGGGGATACATCCCCAATTGAGGCATACACCACCGAGCTCGGCTTTCTCAACAACACCTACCTTCATACCCAATTGAGAGGCGCGGATCGCTGCCACATACCCACCAGGACCAGAACCAATAACAATGAGATCGTATTTAGACATATTCGAATCAGGTTAATAATTAAGTGGCCAAAGATACGGGTGACAAGGTCTTTAAAAAAGTATTTAACCATTTCAAAATCCTGAAATTTCACACAGAATGAGTATTTTTGACCTATGTTGAAAATAAAGAGAAGATGCATCATCAATGAGGACGAAAAGAAAGTTGCGGTACAACTGGACATCAAAACCTTCGAAAAAATAGAACGACTTTTAGAGGATTATGTGCTGGCAGAATCGATCAAAAGTAATAAAGAAACAGACCGTCTAACGGTTAATGAGGCCAAAGTTTATTATCAAAAATTGAAAAAGAAATAGCTTTTTGAAAGTCCTTTATAATAAGAGATTCTTAAAAGACTTGGCAGCTTTACCGCCAGTTGAACGTGGTCGGATAGAAAAATTTGCTTTTATAAAAGTTTCAGCCATAAGGTCTTTCAGGCAATTAGAGCACATTGAGAAGCTAACCGGTTATCAGAATATTATAAAATCAGGTTTGGTAATTATCGGGTAGGATTGCAATTTAGAAATGATACATTAATTTTTGAACGCGTACTTCATCGGAAAGAAATTTACCGTTACTTTCCATAACATTTTACAAAATAACATGAAATTACTCCAGGGAAAAACCGCCCTTATCACCGGGGCATCTAAAGGCATCGGACGATCGATTGCAATAAAATTTGCTGAACAAGGTGCTAACGTGGCATTCACCTACCTCTCCAGCATAGAGCAAGGTCAGGCACTTGAAGCCGAACTGACATCCAAAGGCGTAAAAGCAAAAGGTTATCGCTCAGATGCCTCTGATTTTACACAAGCCAATAAACTGATCAACGATGTGGTGGCCGACTTCGGATCACTCGATGTTCTGGTGAACAATGCGGGAATTACTATGGACAACCTGTTGCTTCGGTTGACCGAAGAAGCCTGGGATAAGGTAATTAATGTAAACCTGAAGTCGTGCTTCAATACCGTGAAGGCTGCGACCAAACCTATGATGAAACAAAAAAGTGGCTCCATCATTAACATGACATCGGTTGTGGGATTAAAAGGAAATGCGGGGCAATCAAATTATGCGGCTTCTAAGGCAGGCATATTAGGTTTTACTAAATCCGTAGCGCTAGAATTAGGATCTCGCGGCATCCGTTCAAATGCTATTGCACCAGGATTCATTGAAACTGAAATGACGGGCAAGCTGGATGAAAAAACTGTTCAAAGCTGGCGCGATGCCATCCCCTTAAAACGTGGTGGCAAACCTGAAGATGTTGCTGATGCGTGTGTGTTCCTGGCGAGTGATATGTCGGCCTACATTACCGGCCAGGTGTTGCAGGTAGATGGTGGCATGTTAACCTGATAGCATGACAGAAATCCAAAACCTGGGGAAACTTGTGCAGCGTGTTTATGATGGAAAAACCTGGCACGGGCCTTCCTTGAAAGAGGTGCTGAAGGATATTGATGACAGGAATTACAAGATTAAATTTGGCGACAGCCACAGCATTATTCAGTTGGTGCAACATATGGTGCCTGGCGCACGTTTGTTACCAAGCGATTGGCCACTTCTTCCTAAAGTTTTTCAAATGAGATGGTTTCAACCGAAAATACTATTTTTTCATACTCCTGCCTGGAATTATCCATCACGATATGTACCACATTGGGCAGATACAATTGATTAAGAAGTACATGTAATTTTAGTATTGCTTCCCCCCGCTATCCTTCATCGGCACAAACCTTACCGGCAGCTTGCTTTGTCGTTTTAGTTTTCCCTTATCTTTGGTGATCAACACCAATTCCTGCGTGTACGATTCACCTAACGGAATAATCATTCGGCCTCCTTCAGCCAGTTGATCCTGCAAGGCTTGCGGAATTTTTCGTGGAGAGCATGTAACAATTATGGCATCAAAAGGTGCGGCTTCCTGCCAACCTTCGTAGCCATCACCAACCCGGATGAGAATGTTTTTATAGCCCAGTTCATTCAACACCTTCGTGGCCTGTAAACCTAAAACCTCAACGATCTCGATGGTGTAAACTTCCTGTACAAGTTCACCGAGTATGGCAGCCTGGTACCCCGAACCTGTTCCGATTTCCAACACACGATCCGTTGGCTTAAGGTTTAATACCTCAGTCATGAACGCAACAATATAGGGTTGTGAAATAGTCTGCCCTTCACCGATTAGTAGTGGATAATCATTGTAGGCTTCCTTTTGTAAGTTGAAATGAACAAACATATGTCGCTCTACTTTCATCATTGCATCTAAAACTGCAACCGATTTAATGCCGCGGTTACGCAATTGCTCCGTTACCATTTTCTTACGTAACGCATTGAAATCCTGGGCATGTGCAACAAAAAATACTGCTATAACCAAACTCAGGACTAGCCCTATTACCAAACGATTGTTCGCTATGGAGTTCATCTGTTATTAAAATTTTTTAGCACTTTACTTGGAAACAATAATTCCCGCCATTACGTTTGCGCCATCAAGTCGAAGAAAGCATACCGCTGAATCGATTTATACAGAAGCGCTGAGAGAACAGGCTCGGTGAAGCGCTAGCAACCATTCCGCTAAAGGCGAAAAAGGTGCTAATTCCTGCTCCCGGCAAGGAGCCGAGGAGAACTATAAACCGATTAAAAAATGAAAACGGTCATCAACACATTTACAAAACTAAGCCTTCAAGGCTTGCGTGCTTTGTTCACTCCTTTCACATCTCTTTATCACAACATGACAGCCGACATGCAGCAGCCTTGTTGTATTTGTATTTGTTGTCCGTGTTGTTGTTAAGCGTCCAACTTTCATAGCATAACAACATCACGATCAGTACACTGACCGAACAGGTCATCGTGTGTCTGTTTATCTCCCATTAAAATTTCAATTATCAACTTTTAAACAACTATCACTATGTCAAACTATCGTTTTGAAACACTCCAACTACATGCCGGGCAAGATATTGATCCTACTACTGGTTCACGTGCAGTGCCCATTTATCAAACTACTTCGTATGCCTTCAAAAATTCGGAACATGGCGCCAATCTTTTTGCCCTGAAAGAATTTGGTAACATCTACACGCGCATCATGAACCCCACTACCGATGTGCTGGAGAAAAGAATTGCAGCACTGGAAGGTGGCGTAGCGGCACTGGCTGTTGGTTCAGGTCAGGCGGCACAATTCATTGCCCTTAACAACATCCTTCAGGCAGGCGATAACTTCATCACCACTTCGTTTTTGTATGGCGGCACCTACAACCAATTCAAAGTTTCTTTTAAACGCCTCGGTATT
>CAZQXC010000215.1:0-3557 GCA_964597075.1 uncultured Roseivirgaceae bacterium
ACGGTACCGCAGGCAAGATGCCATTGGCACACCGTATTGCGTTACCATTGATCATCAAACACTGGAAGATAATACAGTAACCATTCGTCATCGCGACACCATGGAACAGGAACGCGTAGCTATCGCTTCCTTAAAAGCTACCCTGCTCGATGCGTGTTCGATCAATAACATCTTGCAAAGGATTTAATGACTATGTTTTTCTTTTTGATGGTTGTCGGATTGGTAATCGCTGCATCCTACTATCGCCATCAACTGGAAGCTGCCTATGAAGAGGCCAACCGAAGAGTTGCACCTATTCGTTCAGCCATTCTTCCTTTTCCAGGTCATTATAAAGAAATACTGGTTAAGTATTTTCCGTACTACAATCAACTGTCTGCTGCCCAGCAACATAAGTTCGAACAAAAGTTATTGACCTTTATTCTCTCTAAAAAATTTATCCCCCGTCAGTTTGATGCCGTAACTGATGAGATGAAAGTTATGATAGGTGCCTGTGCGGTGCAGCTCACATTTGGTTTACCCCGCATTTACTTGCAGCATTTTAACAAAATACTGATTTACCCCACCGACTATTACTCTTCGCTTACCAAACGCTTTCATAAAGGAGAAGTAAACCCTGCCTTTGGAGCCATTGTATTAAGCTGGAAAAGTTTTGTAGATGGCTATATATACCCAACCGATTCGGTGAATCTTGGCCTTCATGAAATGGCACATGCTTTACGCCTTGAAAATATTATTCACAACGATGAATATGATTTCTTTGATGATGCCCTGGTCGAAAAATTTGATTCTTATGCTTACCAGCTTTGTCACTTGCCTCACTATTCTAATGAAGCGTTTCTGCGGGCTTATGCCTGTGCCAACGAGCATGAGTTCTTCGCGGTGGCGGCAGAGAATTTTTTTGAACGACCAGCGGAATTCAAAATGGCATTGCCCGAATTGTACGACACCCTTACCAAACTCCTTCGGCAGGATCCAATAATCCCAAATCCATACTGAATTTCCATTCAAATCATTAGCTTTGAATTCTTGTCATTAAGGCTGTTTTATTCAGTATTTTATGTGGACAACCCTCGCTCATTTCATCATATCCTATAGGCTTCCGCTGTTTATAATTATTGCCCTGATCACCGTTTTCATGGGATACCATGGGCGCAACGTTGAAATGAGTTACGACTTTCGCGGCACCGTGCCTGCGAATGACCCTGAACAACAATTTTTCACAGCGTTCAAAGAACAATTTGGAGAAGATGGCGGAATAGTTGCCATCGGGTTGAAAGACAGCAGTATTTATGAGTACAAAAATTTTGAAAAGCTGCGAGAGTTTTGTGTTTCCGTGAAACAAATACCCGGTGTTAACGATGTGATTTCTCTTCCACAAATCAAAATGATGGAAAAGGATACAGCCCGTAAGCAATTTAAACTCGTTGATATTTTTCCGGGTAAAGTAAAAAGCCAGCTTGAATTGGACAGCTTACTAAAGGAAGCGGAAAAACAAAAATTTTATCTGGGTCAAATTGTTAATCAGGAAAATGGTGCTATTGCTATTCTTATCTCCATTAATAAAGAATACCTCAATTCCTCCAGTCGCATTGACGTTACCAATGAAATAATAAAGCGAGGAGGACATTTCACGGAAAGCACAAACATTGTGCTACACTATGCGGGGCTTCCGTTTGTTCGCTCGGTTATTGCTGAACGGGTAAGCGCTGAGCTTAAAACATTTCTTGCTTTGTCGGTTTTGGTTACCGGCATAATTCTATTGATTTTCTTCCGCTCATTCCGCGCCATGATTTTTCCACTTATTGTTATCGGTATTGTGGTGGTTTGGGTAATCGGAACCATTGTCCTGTTTGGCTTCAAGATCACACTGCTAAGCGGTATGATTCCTCCCATCATCGTAGTGATTGGTATTCCCAATGCCATCTACCTGATGAACAAGTATCACAGCGAATATGCATCGCACGGCAATAAAATGTTGGCCATTACACGCGTAATACGCAAAGTTGGTGTGGCTACCTTTCTGACCAACCTGACTACTGCCATTGGCTTCCTGGTACTTCTCACGGCTGACATTACCATTCTACGCGAGTTCGGTATTGTAGCAGGTATTAATGTCATGGCTACGTTTGTCGTGAGTCTCATATTAATTCCGGGCGTCTTTTCATGGATGCCTCCCCCTTCGCCCAAACACTTGCGTCATCTTGATTTTAAACTAATCGATAATCTCCTTGTAGGAATTGATTTAACCGTGCACCGCCATCGCGCGTTGATTTACGCAGTAACCATCATCATGATTGGTTTTGCGGTTATCGGCATGTACCGGATTCATACTGTTTCCTTCATGGTTGATGATCTTCCGGAAGATAGCGTTGAGAAACAAGATCTTAAATTTTTTGAAGAACACTTTAGTGGGGTTATGCCGCTGGAAATGGTGGTGGATACCGGAAAACGTAGAGGCGTAATTGATGTAAAGAACTTGCAAAAGCTGGACGAGTTTGAATTGTTTCTGGATTCCATTAAATACATCTCGCGACCAGTTTCTATTGTAAGCTTTGTTAAAGCTGCCAAACAAGCTTTCTATAATAACAATCCTGCACGCTACTCGTTGCCCGACAATCGGGAACGGAACTTTATTCTCCCCTATCTGAAAGGCCAATCGGATGCTTCCGGACTTTTCAATGCCTTTGTTGATTCTACCTTACAAACTATGCGAATCTCTCTTCAGGTAGCCGACATTGGTTCGGATAAAATGGATTCACTGATTAACCAGGTGATCCAACCTAAAATTGATACACTGTTCAATGGAACCGATATTTCTGTAAGAATCACCGGAACAACCCCGCTCTTCATCAAAGGAAATTCATTTCTCATATCCAACCTTAAGGGAAGCCTACTACTCGCCTTTGGCCTCATCGCGCTAACGATGGGATTTTTGTTTGCCAATGTGCGCATGATCATAATTGCCCTGATTCCCAATGTTATCCCCATGATGATCACTGCATCATTAATGGGGTATTTTGGTGTACCGCTAAAACCGAGTACGGTACTCATCTTTAGTATTGCTTTCGGCATTTCGGTGGATTACTCCATTCACTTCCTGGCTAAATACCGGCAAGAGTTGCACGCAAAAAATTTCTTCATCCCCGTAGCGGTGAGCGCAACAATACTTGAAGTTGGAAAAAGCATGGTGTACACCTCCATTGTGTTGCTGGCTGGATTCATCATTTTTGCCTTCTCCTCGTTTGGCGGAACCATCGCTTTGGGAGTGCTTACTTCCATTACGCTGTTTATTTCAATGTTCACTAACCTGATTTTGTTGCCCTCCCTGATTATGACCTTCGATCGCACCAAACGGCAGAAGGAAGGACACATGCTTATCGAAGAGGTTGACCCGGGCTTCTATTCGGAAACAGAAGACGAAGAAATTGATCTTAACAAAATCAAGATCAGCAACCGACATCCGGCCGCGGAATAGCCTTAAAATATTCCAAATTCCTGTCTTTGGCGGACCGATGTAATTCCACAATCGTCACTATCTTTACGCCCTTATTTTATTG
>CAZQXC010000216.1:0-3550 GCA_964597075.1 uncultured Roseivirgaceae bacterium
TTTATATGTCTTTGGTCAGTTCTCTAGGCTTAAAGCCTGGTCATAAGATAGTTCAACCCAATTCGTGCATTAGAAATCACAAAACATATGGGAAGCTAAGTAAATATTAGTAATTTCGCAAGATTATAATGTAAGAAAAACATGCAAAATATACCTGTTGATTTTACGAGTAAGAAGATATCACCCTGGGGAGGAATTCATTTGTTTCATAGTGTTTATGAGCGTTATGGTATTCAGAACAAACTGCGGGATTTAGATTTGCCACAACCTGGTTCTAATCGAGGTTTAGATCCTGTAGAAGTGATTGAATCATTTTTGGTAAGTGTTGTATTGGGTGCTAGACGCTTAGCTCATAGCGGCATGTTGAGGTCAGACGAGGTGATTCAAGAGATATTCAAATGGAAGCACGCAAGTCCGAGTGCTAGTACATTCAGCAGATTTTTTCAGCGATTTGACAAGGAATTAAATGACTCAATTTTTCCGGCACTTCAGAGAAAGATATTTGATCAGGTTCAAGTCAAAAAAATGACAATTGATATAGACAGTACAGTTATTACCAGATATGGGACTCAAGAGTATGCTACAAAAGGATATAATCCAGAAAAAAGAGGAAAAGTATCGCATCATCCTGTAATAGCGTTCTGTGATGATGTAAAGATGGTGATTAATGCATGGATGAGAAGTGGTGACAGTCATTCGAGTACAGATATGAAAGGTTTTTTAGATGAACTTTTTCAAATAGTTGATACAGAAAGAATAGGGATGATAAGAATGGATAGTGGGTTTTATAGTGATCAGATAATGAGTGAATTAGAGAATCAACAAACCCCAATAACCTATATCATAAAAGCTAAAATGACTACAAAGCTAAAAACGAGTATCATGTCACAAAGCGGATGGCACAAACCAGGTGGCAAATTAAATGATATCGAATACACTGAATTCGAATATAAAGGAACCAGTTGGAAGGATTCAAGACGAATGGTAGTTTGTAGGATTAAGAAAAAAGAGAGTGATGCAAATACGAATAGACAACGCTTAATTTTCTCTGAAATAGAGGAGCAGGAGTCATATGAATATTATGCATTTGTGACTAATTCGGCACTATCATGTTCACTAATTCATACCATATACAAGAAAAGAGGAGATTGTGAAAATATAATAAAAGAACTCAAATATGACTACTCAATAGATGGCTTCGCATTACAAGGATTTTATCCAATGGAAGCTGCCTTTCGTTTTATTATGGTAGCATTTAATATAATGGTAATTTTTAAACAGTCGCTTGTTACATCAAAGCACTCACATAGGTTATCGACAATAAAGTTCCAATGCATTGCATTAGGAAGTTACATTGTCAGAAATGGGAGAAATAAGATATTGAAACTATCAGCAGAAGGCAAGCGAAGGCACTTTTTGGAAAAAATATTCGAAAAAGTGGAGTTGCTACCACCCAATTTTAAAATCTCTAATGCATGAAATGGGTTTAAGAGACCCTAAAAAAACCTTTAAGTTGCAATTATGAAGAACCTAACGAGGTCTTATAAAGGATAAACTATGAAAATTAATTGGTCATAGCATACTTTCATGGATATATTAGGATGAACGATCCCATAGCGTTTAATTAAAAGAATAGTGACACCCCTAAGCTGAGCCGCACCCGATCCTCAGGTTGAGAAGATGTCAGCTGTTGCTGTAATGGAAATTGGCTAAGGAGTTGTACCAAAACTTGCTTGTAATAGATATCTGTACCGAAACTAAGAAACATAGATGTCCCGCCTGTATAGGATTTGTCAAAGCCATACTCTTGATCTCTGCCAAATTGTTCAAAAGAAACGCCCAAATGGGGCAGTAAGATAGAAGCCTGATTCTGATGCCAGTAAAATGCAGATAGAGCACCTAAGAACTGGTTACCGGGTTTAAAGTCCAATTCATTTTTAGTATTTATCCAATACTGAAGATTGGTATTAAGACCGATTTTCCGCCTTCTTAAGGTATGATTGGCTTGAAAGACATAGCCAAATGCACCATTTCCTGCCTGGAAGCCAACAGGCAGCATAACCCGAGTTTCATCGCGTTGTTGATATTTTCCAGTAGGTAGCCGAACTCCTAAGCCTGCTATCAATGTATTTTCCCACTTTTTTCCAATTTGGCCGGCTGTATTCCAAATAGTATAGTTTATGCTAGCTTGGATATCACCCACTCCTTGCAGCGTAGTGGTGCGCTTAGATTCAAACCTTTGGTTTAGTTGATATGGGACGTGTCCAAAAACTTGAACTTTACTTCTCAAAAAATATCTAATCCAAAGCTCTTGTCTAAAAAAATGGTCTTCATTCACTTGGCTTGTTCCATTTTGATTGAGGGCAGTTTGTGGATGGATCGAGCTTCTAAATATACTTCTGTAGCCTACCATATTATTATGATTCTGAGGGAAAATACCCATAAAACTGCCCTGTACAGAACAACCACAAATATCGCATGCGGTGATGGAATTAGAATGTATAAATAGGATGATTATAATTAAAATGTAGCTGCGTATCATGATCAAGGATTAATTAGGGTCAGAAAAAATGGGATTCCCGATGAAATTGAAATCTGAAAGTGTGTGCAAAAATGCAATGATGTCCTTTTTGTCCTCAGAAGATATGGACAATCCACCTGCGAGAGCTGGATCGAGATTAACCGCATCAAGTGGCGAAGTATAATGTTCCAATACCGCTTCAAGCGTAGGTATCTCACCATTATGCATATAGGGATAGGTCAGGGCTATATTCCGTAAAGTTGGGACGCGGTACTTACCAATATCCTGCGTTTCCTGGGTAATTCGTGCACGTCCGTGATCCGGACTATTCATTTTATCGGTACCATTATTTATAAATTCGAAATTGGTAAAGAGTGGTTCCTGATGGCATGACTCACAATGCTGTCTGAATAAAAACAAACCTCTCATTTCTTGATTACTAAGATTAGTTCGTCCGAGTATATATTGATCGTATTTTGCATCCGCTGAAACCATGGTACTCATGAACTGTGCCAAAGCATAGAGCATTTTTTGATCGGTGATATTTTTAGTGCCGAATGCTTTTTCAAATAGCAAGGGATAGGTTTGATCAGATTGAAGAAAATTTAGGATCTCACCAATATCCATCCCCATTTCTACGGTGTCTGTAAATGGGGCTATGGGCATGACTTCAATGTGGTTAATCCCTCCATCCCACATAAAATTTTTATTCCAGGCCATATTAAAAATGGCAGGCGAATTTCTTGTGCCAAAACGACCGTGAATACCCATACTCAATTTGGTGTTGTGGTCTGCAAAAGCGTGTACCTGTGCATGACATGATCCGCATGATCGCAACCCATCTCGTGGAGATGGATGAGGGAGTCCTAGAGGTGTTTTGTGAAGTGCTGGAAGAGTTCACGGCATTAGCGCCGGTACTGAGCGGACTGCCGACAGGCGATGAGCTTCTTCGGGCCTGCCAAGACGCAACACTTCAAACCGCCCTCGATCAGCGCGGGGCCGACCTCAAGGCGGCAAGGCCTGCCTTCA
>CAZQXC010000217.1:0-3497 GCA_964597075.1 uncultured Roseivirgaceae bacterium
TTTTTTCCTCATCTATTTTTCCGGCCACTACCAATACGGCATTGTCGGGCTGATAATGTTTTTTATAGAAAGCCTGTAGGCGATCGATGGGTACATTCTCAATGTCGGCACGTGCACCGATAGTTGATTTGCCATAGTTATGCCACTCATATCCAGCGGCCAGCATGCGCTGGTACAAAACACGAAATGGATTGTTTTCACCCGATTCAAATTCGTTTCGCACTACAGTCATTTCGCTGTCCAGGTCTTTTTTAGCGATAAAGGAATTGATCATCCTGTCGGCTTCGAGATCCAATGCCCACTTCAGATTTTCTTCAGTGGCGTTAAAGGTTTCGAAATAATTTGTGCGGTCGAACCAGGTGGTTCCATTCGGACTTGCACCATGTTCAGTAAGTTCTTGTGGAATATTGGGGTGATTAGGTGTTCCTTTAAACACCAGGTGTTCAAGCAGGTGAGCCATACCCGTTTCCCCGTAGTTCTCATGCTTGGAACCAACCAAGTAAGTAATATTAACTGTTATGGTTTGTTTGGTTTGATCTGGAAACAAAAGCACTCGTAATCCATTGTGTAATTTGTATTCGGTGATACCTTCAACAGAGGTCACCTTAACAGGAGGGGGGATTTGCGGTTTGGTCTCGGCTACCGGAGCCACCGTTTCAACAGGCGCTTTGTCTGCAGTTTTTGATTTTTTCTTTTGTGCATAACCGGTACTGGCTATGAGCAACAAAAGCATCCAAATAAGAGTCTTACGTATCATAATATATGTTTTAGTTAGGACCCTGAAAATAGTACCCTGAGGTACTAAAAGCAAATTTAAAATCCTTTACCCAAGATTGTTCGCTGGTAGAAAAGCCATTGTTCGCGGGTGAACAATGAGTACGTTTTTATAAATACTTTTTCATGTTCGTTCTAAAAAGTTGTTACTCCGGTTATTGTCATTTCATCGCCAATTGAATCAAACGATGTTCCGGTTTTTATTAACACAACTTTAACGTCTGATCTGCAACTTAAAACCCAACTCAGCGTCTATACAGTATATAATTACAAACGTTGTATGAAAAAAGTATTCACCCTTCTTGCCGCACTTCTTGTATCGGGTGCAGCTGTGTTTGCATTCAACACAACTAAACCTTTAGCGGAGAGTTCCATAGCTTTTATCAAAACAGGTTCCGTTGTTAAAGTAATCTATTCATCAGATCATGAAAGTTTAACGAAAGTTTCTATTACTGATTTAAAAGGTAAAATAATCTTCTCAGAAATGGTTCGTTCAAAAAATGGGTTTAGTAGACTATACAATCTTTCCCGCTTAGCAAAAGGTCAGTATTTTGTTCGGGTTTCCGATGGTAGTAATTCGGGCATGGAAAAGATTTCATTAAAGACTGAATCCTTATCGGATTAACAGTTTATAAAGCCACGTATTGAAAGCTGTAGGGATTTATCGACAGATTTTTATTTTTTTACCGAAAACGTGTGCGAAAAAAAATCACTAGCCGACCCTTCATAATTCAAGTATGCGTACGATAATCCTCCTGTTACGCCTAACTATTTTTCCGCAATCGATTTTCTAAGTAAAAAATTAACTTTCCTTACAATTCACGTCCTTGCGTTGCTCCCACCCGTACATTTGCAGTATAATTAAAACAACAACAAACTATGAAAACAAAATCATTAATGCTTGCTGCATTTGTCGTGTTTAGTGCATTGACAACCCTGGCTAACAATGATCCGAATAATACAGGCTTATTTGTGATCGGTGGAAAGTCTGGCGTTTACAAATTAATTTATGAAGGAGAGAAACCTTCCGTACTTACCCTTACTATTTTCAATAATCAAGGTAGAGTAGTGTACAATGAGACCGTAAGAAATTTGAAAGGCTTTATCCGCCCGGTAAATTTTAAAGGTATGACTGCTGGAAGGTACACTATTCAGGTTAATAATGGTGACCAGAAAATGGATACTGTAGTAGAGTATACTCCCGAGGAAGTTAAGCATGAAGGGTATTCTAAAAAGGCTGAAGTGCATCCAAGAAATGCTGAAGTTTCTTCTAAAGTAGTTGATGCTAAAAAATATGCCATTATGGTTGCTAACCAAGGTGAAGAGACCATTGAAGTGAGGATTTACGACCGCGAGTATAACCTTGTAAACTCATTCAGCGAGGTAGTAACAGGTAACTATGGTAAAGTTTTCAATTTGAGCCAGGTTAAATCAAGCTCATTCACATTTGAGGTTTACACGAGTGCTGGCCTGATGGATCGTATTAGGTTTTAATTGTTAAACAGTTGGTTTTAAAACCGGAGTCGACAGCGACTTCCGGTTTTATTTTTTTGTTTTTGCGTTCTCCTTTTCCTGCTCTTTAAAATATTTGCGAAAGAACATACTATGTTTAAGAGCCTCCATGTTTTCATTAAACGATGCAGTTCCTTCCTTGATGCTATGCAAAGATTGCCGTACATCGTTAGCTACTGCCGTATCATAAAGTAATACCGGAAGGGTTCCATCGCCTTCCTTCAAGGTGATGAGTATTGCTTTAAGACTATCCGATACGGATTGCAGGTTATCACCTGTTTGTTGAAGGTTTGTGAGTGTTATTCTAACCTGATCATCGATAAGCGTATCATTCAGGAGCCAGCCAATTGCCCCACGACCCTCGTTAACTTCTTTGGTAATGGCATTCAATTCCTGAAGAAGTGAATTTGTTTTTTCGGCTGATAACCTGAGATTCTTCACGGTCAGCAGAATTTCGTTTTTCAGGATGGTATCATACAGTATCGATGAAAGAGTTCCTTTTCCGCTTTTAATATCCTGGGTTATTTGAAGTAAATCATGCGTGAGCATGGCTGCATTATCATTGGTAACGTTAAGGGTATTAATGATATCGTCAGTCTTAATGCGACTATACGATTGAATTTGTCCATTGTTCTCAACAGGCTGGGAAGCTCCTATGCCGGGTGAAATATTGACAATCATATTTCCCATAAGTCCATCGGTTCCAATGCTGGCAATGGCGTTTTGTTTGATGTGCATACGAATACTCTCCTTAATTCTCATTCGGACTTCGATAGCAGAATCATTTATAAAGGTAACCTGGGTAACGGCACCAACATCGATTCCTGAAAGCCGAACATTATTACCGGCCTGTAATCCATTGACGTTGTTGAAGTGAGAATATAGTTCGAAGGTTTCGCTAAACATATGTTGCTTTTGGCCGATAAGGTAAACGGTAACAGTAAATATGATAATACCAAGTGTTACGAAAATTCCCAGACGAATGGTTGTTGAAGTTGATTTTTCCATAACTATAAATTATACCAATGTCAGGTGAAAAACGCTCTCACCGGTTCATCGGTTGATTGACTAAGTTCAGAATAGTTTGACTCGGCATAATTTTTTCCATCATGAAGTATAACCATACGATTACTGGTAATTTTTGCACAACCGAGATCGTGTGTAATGATAATGGCAGCTGTTTTAAAACGCTCCTGTATTTCATTGATCAG
>CAZQXC010000218.1:0-3387 GCA_964597075.1 uncultured Roseivirgaceae bacterium
CGGTATTTAAAATTACTTTGGCGGCTATTAATCCTTCGCCCGAGGGTGTGCTGGCAGGAGCAAAAACATAGAGAAAATAGTCGCTCTCACTTTTGAATACTGTGCTGAAGTGAACGCCACGTGAACCATTGGAGAAACTGGTGCCATCTGGATCCTGAAAGGTGCGACTTTCCAGCGTTGTATCCGTTGTTTGCAGTATAGCGCCATTTTCCGAAAGCAGGTAGAGTTCAGAAAATCCATAAATATCTTTCTGATTATTCAGATAGTCGGTCTGTGACTCGTTATCAAGACCTGCCTGTATACTGCTAATTGCTTTTGAGGTGGTTTGGAAAAACAGGTTGATATGCTCCGCACGTGTTTCAGTAATCGCATTCAGACTATAAAAATATTTCTCACTGTTGGCTTTTTTATTGAAGTCGAACGTGAACAAACTTATTGCCCCTAACCCAACAACCAACAGGAGGATAACGAGTATCGTTATTTTTGAGGTTATATCAAGATCTTTATAAAGTTTATACATAATCTGGTTCTCGCTTATTTTTTAGAACTTAACTTCTCGGCCAGCACCTGCGCGGCCTGTTCAGCAAATTTTTGCCGGGCACTATCGAATGGTGAAAAGGAGGCCAGTTCAACTATGCCCAACACTTCGTTTTCCTGCTTTATCGGAACAATGAGTAAATACCGGGGTGAGGAACTCCCTAATCCTGAAATGATATTTATATATCCTTCGGGCACTTCATCCAGATGCATAACTTTTCCATCGGCCGCTACCTGGCCGATTAATCCATCACCCAAATCGAATTGAATGGTTTTACCCTCCTCCAATGTAAAGGCGTAGCCATCAACAAAATTTACCGTGGTCTGCTCATTACTTTTAACCACTTGGTAAACGGCTCCCTGGCCTACCTGCAATACTTTACCCATGGTTTGAAGTCCCTGATGGAAAATATCATGTGTTGATTTTGCGCTAGTAAGTGCCGTATGAATTAACCCGATGTTAAAGGAAGCAGCCTGAGAGGAATGATTTGATTCAGCTTCATCCCGGGATGAAACAGTCCGGTCACGCATTACGATGAGTTCTTTTTTGTACTCTAAGGCAAATACTAATGCCACAATACCCAATACAAATGTTATGGCAATAATGATGTAGGGCGTTGCCAGTCTTGCAAAGCCATCGGTGAGATATAGCGTTGAAGGTATTCTGAATAAAAAATAAACAGAAACCAATATGCCCAGAAAAAACAAGGCTGTCACTACGTGGCTGCTTCGTAGCCGGTCTTTAAATAACTGCATCATCGGTATTGCTTATCTAGTTCTTTAAAAAATTCAACAATCTGATCAACTTTCAACACATGATCAATCGGTGTTAGAGCCATAGCGGCCTTCGGCATGGTATCAATCATACATTCCGAAGGCTCCTGAACAATGGTTAGGCCGGCCCGATCTTTAATATATTTCATCCCCAAGGCTCCATCGCGGTTGGCACCTGAAAGCAGAATGCCAATCAATTTATCTTTAAAAACATAGGCACATGAGCCGAGCGTAATATCAATAGCTGGCCGGGAGTTGTTCATCATTTCTTCCGTTGAAAGCGAGAAATTATTCCCCAACTCAACCGACAAATGATAGTTGGCCGGAGCAAGGTAAACTCCACCTTTTTTAATCGGTTCTTTATCATCGGGTTCAACCACAGGCACTACACTTTTTAACGATAACGCCTCAATAAAACCATGGCGCACATGCTTAAGCCTGTGCAAGGCCATAATGATTGGAAGCGGAAAACCTTTAGGCAGTTGCGAAAGGATTTTTACAACCCCCTGGAAACTACCGGCTGATCCACCGATAACAACGGCTTTGTAGCTGTTATTTAAAGTAAACATGCTCATCAGGATCAGCCTAGTCTTTTATCTTTTTATATATTTTTTCTTCATTGTTCACCACAATAAACCGGTTAGCATAGTCGCACCAGATCAGCGATTCTTTTGAACCGATGGCGAGGTAGCCATATTTGAATAAGCTTTCGTGAAACTTTTTCAACACTTCATTTTGAAGGGTCTGGTTGAAATAAATCATCACGTTACGACACAATATCAAATCGAATTTATTAAAGGGCTCACCCAACACCAGGTCTTGTTTCCTGAAATTTACGTTAGCCAAAAGGTCTTTATTGAAAACGGCCATTCCGTTTTCTACTCTATAATAATCACTGAGTGCGCCTGCTCCCTGAAATCGAATGTAGTTCTTCTCATTCAATTCCATGTTTTTGATGGGGTAGGTGGCCATTTTGGCCCGCTCCATAATATTTACATCCAGGTCGGTGGCATAGAGCTGAACATTATTATGAATGCCCATTTCTTTCAATAAAATGGCCATGGAAAGTACTTCCTCGCCCGAGGAGCAGCCGGCATGCCAAATTTTGAATTGCTTATGGTTCAAGAGAATAGCCGGAATAATCTCCTCCCGCATAATTCGCCAGAAGCTGGGATCACGGAACATTTCCGTAACGTTCACCGTCAACTCATCCAGAAACTCATTAATAAAAGAGGGGGTATCGTTAAGTCTTTTAATCAGGCTATCTACGGTAAGCTTTTTTAGCTCAATAATCCGTTGCACCCTGCGCTTGAACGATGACATGGCATAGTTCCGGAAGTCGTAGTTGTACTTCTGGTAAATAAGCTCCGAAATCCTTTTCAGGTCGACTATGTCAATATCCTGCATGAGAGTAGGTTCTTTTTTTTACTGGCCCCAAAAATAGGTCACGCCAAATGCCTGACAGGCCTAATTCTATGCAAAATATTACATGAGTTAAATACAGAAGCACCAAATCGATTTTAATTCATGTTAAAAAAATCAATGCATTTGGAAACGCTATGCTGATTTAATCACATTACCTGAAAAAGGCCTCTATTTGAGCTTATTTTCCTCTTTTTTGATGATAAATGGGCACGAAAGCATGCCATCTTATTTTTTAGCATGGGTGTCCAGGTTGTCTTTTGTAAAGCTAAAAGGAAGTAACGATGTGGCTGATGGGGCAATAACCCAGGTATTATCTTCAGCTTGCATAACTATGGCGATGGGTTTTTTCTGGTTCGTTTCAAATTCAAGCATCACCTGGCGGCAAGGACCGCAGGAGGTAGCCGGAAGGAGCTCTTTTCCACCTTTCTTTTTAGCCACTACGGCAATTTTCATAATCCGCTTATCCGGATGCTGGGCAGAGGCTGCAAAAAAGGCCACCCGTTCGGCACACATGCCCGAGGGATAAGCAGCATTTTCATAATTGGCCCCGGTTACTACAGTTCCATCTTCTAAAATAAGGGCGGCCCCAACGGTAAATTTTGAATAGGGCGCATGGGCATGGTTGGCAGCATCTTTAGCCTTGTGCGCCAG
>CAZQXC010000219.1:0-3366 GCA_964597075.1 uncultured Roseivirgaceae bacterium
CGTTTCGTGCCCTGAACAAACTCACTTTTACCTGATTCATATCCAGTTCAAGAATCTCGCAGATCTCATTGTACGTGTACCCTTCCACATCGCGGAGGTGAATAACCTGCCGCTGCTTTTCAGGCAGGGCAGCAATTAGTTGATTTACATTTAGCATACTTTCACCCATTTCAGTTTTAACATCCGGTGTGGCGTCTGTGTGCCTCACATCAAATCCTTCTTCCATCGGATACGTACCTTTTCGCTGTATCGACCGGAGTCTGTCCAATGAAAGGTTTTTGGTTATCCGCATGCACCAGGCTTCCATGTTCTGAATCTGATCCATTTGTTCCCGGCTATTCCAAACCCGAATAAATACCTCCTGTATTACATCCTTGGCTTCATCTTCATTGCCAAGCATGCGCAGGGCAAAACGAAAAAGCTTGTTTTTTGCAGGGAGAACACGGTTTTGAAAAGTTTCCAGATTCATCAATCAAAATCCAATAACCAGACGATGGGGTTTACCAGATGTTACAAGTTAAATGAAAAAAAATGTTGATGCTTACTTTCCGGCCAACCAGGCTATTAAATGGATCACTTTTTCTTTTTCGCCTTTACCTCAGTGATCAACTTCATATCTACATTTTCACGGGTTATGTATTCATAGTTACCTTTACCCAAAGTAGCCAATTGTTGAAGATTTTTTGCCGAGGAGGTGGTTTTACCGAAATTGAATACGGTGATGAAAATATCTTCCCCGGCAAATTTCTTCACCATTTCGTAGGTAGGGTTACCGATGGGAAATTCACCATCAGTAGCCAAAATAATTCTGTTATTGCCACCCCTGATATAATTTTTATCCGCCACCTGGTAGGCCAGTTTAATGCCGGCATTGCCATCAGTTTTTCCTTCCGACTTCAATCGGTCGATTACCTGCGTAATCTTTGCTTCATCTTTGAATGACGTGGCTGATAACTCCACTTTTGCTTTTCCGGAATAGACCACAATCGAAACCTGGTCTTCGGGGCGCATCATCTTGATCAGTAATAACACGGATTTCTTCAATACCGGTAGTTTATCCGGGCTGTTCATGGAACCCGACACATCCAGCAGCAACACCATATTATTCGTGGCATAGCCTTCCATAGACATGACATTCTCTCCTGGTATCCCCACATAAACGGTATCTACCCGCGAAACAAAAACAGTATCCTGTCGGATGGTTTCAATGCGAATAATATCTGTAATGCGAACCGTATCGTGTATCACACCACCTGAAACCTCCTCCGTCTTGTTCTCCGATTGATTTCTTCTGCGCTTTTGCTGTGCTACCGCTTCATTCTTTACTATCGATTCAGGCACTGTCTCAATTTTTTGTGGAATGGTCTCCTCTTTTGCCGTTACAACTGGTGACGGTTTTTTAGGCTCGGGGGTACGATGCGGAACAATCTCAATCCACTCCAACTGAGCAACGGATTGGAGTAATGGAACTTTAGAGAGTTCAGCAAATTTGTTATAGTCGCGAACCAAAATCTGGTTATACTGGTAGATAAGCCCATTGTAGGGATGACGGTAATGCGTGGCAGAGGTTTTTCCGGGTTTCAATTTGAGCAGGGTTTCAGCAAATTTTTTGGAGTATCCAGAAAAGTCCTCATACGGTGTATACGGGCAACCTCCATGGGATCGTCCATACTTTTGAATTCCCGAAAGGTTGGTGTATTCATTCACAATTAACTCACGCGACATTCTTTCAATGGTCTCTGTATTGGCTTTTAGGGTTGAGTCACCCGCCAAGAATTTTCTGGCCTTTACTAATTCCCTGTGATTTTCATCCAGCAGTGCTACCATAGCGTTTCCTGAAACCTGCCATGAACTTTTAGCATCCGCTGGTTTATAGGAATCAAAAATTTTCCGTACATCGTTGTAAAGTCTTTCCTTCTTTGCATCAAATACGGTTGCCAGTTCTATGTACCGTGTGATTACACCATACACGTACTCCATACTATCACGGGTAAGCTTTTTAGATGCTGAATTAGCCAGCAAAGCATTATTCCATTGATTCAATTCCGTTAAAATAGCGTAAAGCACTTCGGCCTGATCGATTAATGGTTTTTGGTAAGCCGCAGGCAAGGCCTTTGTCTGATCGATAGTCCTTTGATATAACGTGACCGGCAATTCAAAACTCTTGTAGTAGTACTCCAGGTTCATTCTTCCGTTTTCCTTCAATCGTATTTTTCCGTACGAAGCGGATGTATTCAGACTATACATAGGGTTCATCATGCGGTTAATCTGTGCCATTCCCTCATTTATAAACGCTGCATAATCGGACAAACAATTAAAAACTGAAGGTGTTATTGATGCTGTAGCCGGTGTAACTTTAATTTCCGGCACTGATTTATCGGTAAACGCTGTCACCTCCAGGTTAATTTCCTTCACCGTTGAACGGATACTGAATACCGGCACATAGTTTACATAATACATCCCCCGGAAACCATTGGACGAGGCCTGTTTTATAAAATTATCATAGAATGATACACCCACATTATTATAGTAGTTAATCAGGTTTTTGTAAACGTAATTACTATGCTCATCGGATTGTTGTTTCTCATAGGTATAACCATCCACACCATTTCGTTTAGCGCTTTGTAACGACTCCATCCCCTCAACAAAAGAATTATACATAGAAGAAGCCGGGTATTGGATTCCGGTAACTCCCTTCTTCAACACATCAATTTTACGAACATCATCAAGAATATGCTTTTCCACTTTCTCCACAGGCCAGCCAGTATGAACGTCTTCGTGAATATTAAACGTACAGGCGTCCAGCAATTCATGTTCAAAAACCAATTGATCGCGCATAAGCTTGCTGGCTTTGTGATAGGAATTTGTTGCGTTATGGGGTTGCAGCTTTGCATACAATTTCTCCGATTCAAACTGTAGTTCTTTAACTGCCTTACTGTATTCCTGCAATCGGACTTCCATGGTTAGTACAAGCTCTTCGAATCTTTTGAAATTGTCGGTCTCATAGTCTTTCAATCGAAAATAGATTTCTATAGCCTTGCATGTCTCATCTATCTTTTGATAAGCTTTGCGGGCAGCTTCTGCCTTGGCAATAAACAATTCTCCTGAAGCGCCCAATGCCGGTGCGGTTTTCTGAGCTTCTTCAAAGTAATATCCCTTTTCAGAGAGCCCGCAGGTATAAGGTGTTATAGTTCTTGATTTGTTGCGAAACTCCAGCATGCGTTTATAAGGTGTTACCAGTGATGGTCCCAGGTCCCGAAGTTCGGAAGTGAGCTGATTGACCATGGTTATATAATTGTTGATGGCCTTCTGCTGTGCCTCCGTAAGCGTTTGGGCATGTAAACCAGATGAGGCTAAAAAAAGCAG
>CAZQXC010000220.1:0-3363 GCA_964597075.1 uncultured Roseivirgaceae bacterium
TGGATACCCGTTTTCACATTCCGGTGAGTTTGGTTCCGGTAGATGTTTTCAATCGTATAAACTACGACAAGTATAATACACTCATCATGAGCACAGGCTCATACACTGCGTTAAACGATGCGGCCAAAGAAAGACTTCGCACCTGGGTGCAAAACGGAGGTGTGATCATCGGCTTGAAAACTGCGCTCAACTGGTTGAATACTTCGGGCCTTGGTAAGTTTGAAATGAAAAAAGATGAAAAGAAAGATGAGCCTGCCAAAGCAAAACCTTATGGTGACATTGCCAACACAGCCGGAGCAGAGGCGTTAAGCGGAGCAATATTTGAAATCCAGGCCGACTTATCGAATCCATTATTTTATGGTTACACCAGTTCACGCTTGCCGGTTTTCAAAAGTGGTGCATTATTTATGGAACGATCAAAAAATGCATTTGGCAACCCGGGCACATTTACAGCCAATCCATTGCTGAGCGGATACATCACAAAAGGAAGTCTGGATAAACTCAAGAACGCATCCTTTACGGGTAGTTCATCGATAGGGCAAGGCCGGGTAATTGGTTTTACTGAAAACCTTGCATTCAGAGCGTTTTGGTTTGGCAGCAATAAAATGCTGATGAATGCCATCTTTTACGGACACACGATAAATGCCGGGGCAGGGAGAGATCGATAAAAGAAAAATCTTTTACTCGACTTCCTTAATGGTAACACCTACCGAAGAAATCCAGTTGTTTATCAGCTTGGTTTCTTCGGGCGTTACTTTTGCTTCGCGGTGTAACCAGAGATAACTTTCCAACGGCATCCAACCTTCAGTAACAGCTTCGGAAAGTTCCTCCAGTTTGTGTGAAGCTTTTTTCTGATCATAAGATTTGAATGCCGAAAAATTCAAATGCTCCTTTCCTTCTTTAATATGCGATGCCAACCACCACCCTACGGGTTGTACATGAACATACCAGGGATACCGGGTATTGTTGCTGTGGCAATCGTAACATTTCTCAACCAGTACCTGATGAACAGCCTCAGGCATCTCATACGTATTGGAGATATCGCTTTCATCAATGCCTTCCGATTTGTTTTTTTCAGGCTGAAGCAGTTGCATGACAAACAGCACCAGCAACACTCCGGTGATGATCTTTTTAGTCATATAATTGTGATTTAGGTAAACGAAAGATAATCACGGGCTTGCGGTTTTCCTATGTACCCCCTATCTTGATTCTTTACCGTTACAAAAAACCCTATGAGAAAGATTTTCATTCTATGCAGTTTACTCGTTACTGCGTTAATCCTGGTTTGGGCCTATTTCTGGATTGATGCCCTTTTTGCGTTCATTCTGGTCGCACCGCTTATTTATATGGGTGTTATTGATATGGTTCAAACCCGTCAATCGCTTAAACGAAACTTTCCATTGGCTGGCCGTTTGCGTTATGTGTTCGAGGATTTGCGACCAAAAATCCAACAATACTTTGTTGAATCGGATACCGATGGAGCGCCTATCAACCGAATCGATCGGTCGGTTATTTACCAACGCGCCAAAAAACAACTGGATACCGTTCCGTTCGGTACGCAACTGAATGTTTATGCCGAAGGGTATGAATGGATCACACATTCGGTTACACCATTAGATCACCACAAACTTGACCACAGTCCGCGGGTGCTGGTGGGAAATAAAGATTGCAAACAACCATATTCCGCAAGCATACTCAACGTTTCGGCTATGAGTTTTGGATCGTTAAGCGGTAACGCAGTTGAAGCGTTAAATGCAGGTGCTAAAATCGGAGGATTTGCACACAATACTGGTGAGGGAGGTATTAGTCCGCACCATACCAAATACGGTGGTGATTTAATTTGGCAAATCGGTACGGGTTACTTTGGTGCCCGCGATGAAGCTGGGAATTTTTCTCCGGAAGCTTTTCGTAAAAATGCATTACGCCCGGAAGTAAAAATGATTGAAATAAAACTTTCGCAAGGAGCAAAGCCGGGGCATGGCGGCATTTTACCTGCGAAAAAGAATACACCTGAGATTGCCGCCATTCGTGGTGTAACACCCGGCACAACAGTTTTCTCCCCACCATTTCACAGTGCGTTTGATTCACCTATTGGATTAATTCAGTTTGTAAAACAGCTACGGGATTTATCCGATGGCAAGCCCATTGGTTTTAAACTTTGTATCGGTCGCAAAAGTGAATTTTTGGGGATTTGCAAAGCCATGTTACAACTCGATACCTATCCCGATTTTATTACCATTGATGGAGGCGAGGGCGGAACGGGTGCCGCACCACCAGAGTTCACGAACTTTGTAGGTATGCCATTGCTGGATGCTATTGCTTTTGCTGATGATGCATTACGGGGATTTGGAATTCGTGAGCATATTAAACTCGATTGCTCCGGAAAAATACTTTCCGGGTTTCATATTTTTCGTGCCATGGCATTGGGCGCTGATTTTGCGAACTGTGCCCGTGCGATGATGATGGCATTGGGGTGTATACAGGCGCTGGAGTGCAATAAGAACACATGCCCCGTTGGTGTGGCCACGCAGGATCCGTACTTTGCCAAAGGACTCGTGGTGGAAGATAAAAAAACCAGGGTAGCCAACTTTCACAAGCATACGGTAGATAGTTTTGTTGAATTGCTATCCTCCACCGGACTTGATCGCCCGGAAAAGATTAATCGCACGCATGTATACCGCAGGGTATTCATGAATATGGTAAAAACCTATGCTGAAATCTATCCGCCTGTTCCAAAGGGATGTTTGCTTAATATGGCAGACTCACCGATTGAATTCGATGTTTATTTAAGTCAGGCCAAGGCGGAGAGTTTTGGAACGTAGTTAATTCAAGCACAAGGTTCAAAGCCAGGATTTCTGTATCTGTGATCTTTAATGTCACCTCCTTTTAAATAACAGCAATAATCCATGAATAACTTATGGTTAATTACCCTTTTATTATTTCTAATTATTTCTTGTAACGTAGCAGAAAGTGAAGAGAAATTTAGGAAAACTGAATTAGCTGGAATAATCGCTAATCTGGAGTATGAAGGAAGGGATGTTTATACAATTTCAGTTCGGGACTTCCAGACAAAAGACACATTAGCTTTTCATCTATATATCAGCAAGTTTATCGAAGACAATAAAATTGCAGTTAACGATTCAGTGAAAAAGGAAGTCGGTCATGAAGTATACTTTTATAGAAGAAATGATATTGGATTTTCGGATCCGATAAAACTCTATTACTACTAAGGATAGAATAGTTTAGACGTATACCTTGATCACATAGCGATGTTAAAAGCAATTCCACAGACACGCCACGCGGACAGAAATTTATTTTTAGTGATGGTGGTGATTGCGTGGGTGTCTGTTACTACTGGGTTTA
>CAZQXC010000221.1:0-3325 GCA_964597075.1 uncultured Roseivirgaceae bacterium
ACTGACCGCGCCTTACGAGACCATGCGCAAACTGCAGGCGCAGGGCATTCCGGTGGTGGCGGTGATGATCACCGGACGACCGCTTTATGTGAACCCCGCGCTTAACGCCGCCGATGCCTTTGTGGTCGCGTGGCTGCCGGGGAGCGAGGGCGACGGAGTGGCCGATGTGCTGGTCAGCGATGCCGAAGGCGCGCCACGTCACGACTTCGTCGGCAAGCTTCCCGCCGCCTGGCCGGGTACGACGCTGCTGAGCGAAGGCACGCTCTATCCCTTCGGCTATGGGCTCGCTTACGGTACGCCCACGACCGGCTGGGCCGCGCTGCCCGAACTCGATACCGCCAATCTGGCAGGTGACAGCCGCTTATGGTTCAACGCCGGGGCGCCGGCGGCGCGCTGGTCGCTGATGGTGGAAGGCAACGAGGGCGGCACCGGAACCCGCGTCACCACCGTGCCGGCCGATGCGCTGGGCGGACGGGTGCGGGTCACTGCGGAAAACTTCAAGGTGCAGGAAGGCGCGCGGCGCTTCACTGTTGCAAGCGGCACGGCGAGCGTCGAACTGAGCAATCTCGAACCAGTCAATATCGACCGCGAGACCAATGCCGATGTCATGCTGCTGGTGACGCTGCGCACATGGGACGCGCCCGCATCGGCGCGGATCGGCGCGATCGGTCCGGACAGCGAGGGATATTCGGCCATCGATCTTCCGGTTACGAACGACTATGTCCGCTATGGCATTCTGCTCAAATGCCTGCGCAGCAAAGGAGCCGACGTGACCAACCTGAACCGACCCTTCGTGCTGGAGACGCAAGGCAGTGCCGATTTCGCGCTGGCCGAAGTGCGGCTCGGCACCGATGCGGAAACCGTGTTGCCCTGTAGCTGAGGGCCTTAGCTGATTGATGCCATGACCCCGGTCGACACCATCGCCGTACCTGACGCAGCGACGTTCGAGCGCGACGTCAGGCCTGCGTTCCGGCCGGTGGTGATGCGCGGGCTGGCGGCGCACTGGCCGCTGGTGACGGCGGGCAAGGCCGATCCGGGCGCAGCGCTGGCGCATATCGAGCGGCTCGGCACCGCGCTGCCAGCTGACATCATGGTCGCCCCGGCGCAGGAACGCGGGCGGTTCTTCTACACGCCGGACCTGAGCGGGTTCAACTTCCGCCGCGATTCCGCGACGCTGGCGGCGCTGGCGCGGAGCTTGCGCGAACTGGCGGAGGCCCCTGAACCTATCGGAATCTACGCCGGAGCGGTCGAGATCGCGCGCCACTGCCCTGCCCTCGCCGCCGAGAACCCGCTGCCGCTGGTGAAGGACATGGCTGCGACCGCCCGCATCTGGATCGGCAATGCGACGCAGGTGGCGACCCATTTCGACCTGTCGGATAATATCGCGGTGGTCGCAGCCGGCCGCCGCCGCTTCACGCTGTTCCCGCCGGAAGCGACCGCAGATCTTTATGTCGGCCCGCTCAACATCACATTGGCTGGACAGCCGGTCAGCATGGTTGATCCCCTCGCGCCCGATCACGACCGCTTCCCGCGCTATGCCAAGGCGAAAAGCTTGGCGCAGGTCGCCGAGTTGGAGCCGGGCGATGCGATCTATATCCCGACCTTGTGGTGGCACCATGTCGCCGCGTCGGCGCCGATCAACCTGCTGGTCAACTACTGGCACAATGACGCGGCCCGCGGCGGGGGGTTCCTGGCGCTGGTGCATGCCATGCTGGCGATCCGCGACCAGCCCGCAGGCCAGCGCTCCGCGTGGCGCCACTGGTTCGAACATTTCGTCTTCGGTGACGATGCGCCCGAAGCCGCCGCGTACCTTCCGCCGCATGCGCAGGGGGTCAATGGCCCCGCCTCGCCCGCCCGCGACGAGCAGATGCGGCGCTTCATCCTGCAAGTGCTGGGATCGCCGTAGCCGGGACCGGCACAAGAGGATTGGCCTTCGCGCCCGAATTTGTTAGCGTTACCACCAACAGGCCACAAAGGCCGATCACGGGGAGAGAATGATGAACCGCACGGGCTTCGCATCGGCATTGTGCGCCGCCGCACTGGTTTTGGGAACGACTTCGCAGGCCCAGGCACAGGCACCGCAATCCTCCGTTACCGTCACCAAGCCGCTTCCGGTCGGCACCTGCGTCAACATGGGCAACACGCTCGAACCGCAGACCGAAGGCGCCTGGGGCGGCGCGCGGGCGAGCAAGGCCGATTTCGAACGGATCGCCGCCGCCGGTTTCCAGACCGTGCGGATCCCGGTGCGCTGGCACAACAAATCGAGCGACCAGCCACCTTATGCCGTGGACCGCAAATGGATGGACCGGGTGCAGCAGATCGTCGACTGGGCGCTGGCGGCCGATCTCAACGTGATCCTCAACAGCCACCACTTCGACCCGATTCATGACGATCCGCTCGCCGTTGCCGCGTGGCATGGCGGGGTGTGGAAACAGATCGCCGAGCGGTTCCAAGGCTATCCGGAAAAGACGCTGTGGTTCGAGCTGGAAAACGAACCACACAAGAATTTCGACCACTCCAACCTGCTAGCCACGCTGGCACCGGCGCTGAAGGAAGTGCGCGCACTGCATCCGACCCGCGCGGTGATCATCGGCGGCGAGGACTGGAGCGGGATCAAGTCGCTCGCAACCCTGCCGCTGCCCGAAGATCCCAATATCCACCCGACCTTCCACTACTACGACCCGTTCACCTACACCCACCAGGGGGCGGAATGGACCGCGCCCGATGTGCCGCCGGTGGGCCGCGCCTTTCCCACGACCGAGGATGCGGCGCAACTCGCGCGGGATGTCGCGGCGGTCCAGACCTATATCGCGCGCACCGGCAAGACCCCCTTCATGGGCGAGGTCGGCGCGTTCGACCGGCACATCAGCCTTGCCGACCGGGTCAAGTATCACCGGATGATCACCGACGCCTTCGCCCCCACCGGGATCGGCGTGTGCGTCTGGGCCTATGCCAACACCTTCCCCTTCTACGACCACAAGGCTCGCCAGTGGCTGCCGGGGATGCTCGGCGCGCTGGGGCTGCCGGAACCGAAGTAAGACCACCACGAAGCAACGGGGATGAAGATGAAGAGCATGAACGCAAACCGCATTACGCTTGCGGCAGGTGCCGCACTGTTGTGCCTGGCCGGCCCGCTGGTGGCGCAATTGCCGCCCGAACTTGCAGCCTTCGACGAACAAATCCCCGGCGACCTGATCAATGATCCCAGTCGGATCGACTGGCAAAGCTATGGCCAGAATTATGACACCGACGGGCGGCAGGCGGATGACATTCCTGGCGGGGGCGCCGCGCGGGTGTTCGATATCAAGGCGAAGGGCGCGCAGCC
>CAZQXC010000222.1:0-3304 GCA_964597075.1 uncultured Roseivirgaceae bacterium
ACACTGATTAAAAGTTACGTTTATTAAAATAATTGTTCTGAAATGCTTTAAATATGCTTTGTGGTTTCGATAAACTGAGATAAGCATGAGTAAACAACAGTTTGAGCAAAACCCAAAGTTACCTCCAAAACGCGGTCGTCCAGTTGATGTGCAAAAAGACCGCGTGACTTTTCATATTAATGTTGATACACGTACTCAAATTGAGAAGCTGATACCAGAGTGGGGCAAAAGCTTATCAATGGTAGTAAGGAAGCTGGTAAATTTAGGTTTGGAGGTTGTTAGTTTGTCAAACAAAGGTACTATTCCTCGTTCGGGTAATTTGGAGGATTGGCTTGCAAGCTATACGTCTTTGGGAACCGAATTAACTATTGCTTGTGAAACTCTTAACTTGTCAGTTCCGAAATCTGGGCAAGTAGCTATTTGGCTTTTAGATAAAGTGACAACTCCCACCGTCAACCGCTTTTAGCGGTCTGACGGGGGCTTCTCAGATTTACAAATGAGACTTGCTGCTTCAACGGTTGGGTATCCCCTTGACCTCCACAGCCAGAAAACGGTAGTCCAACCGTCCTTAAAGCTCGATTCAATATATTAATTCCGCTATTCCAGTCACGGTCGATAATTAACCCACAACTACAGCTATGAACTCTATCGCTCAAGTCTTTTTCCACCCTTTCACCGCAGGACGAACACTCTATGCTTGTCCCTCTGGGGTCGATTCCAACCGTATGCTTGCCGCATTTTACTGCTACTGCTTGCAATATCTGAAGGAAGCTTCCCCATGCTGCGTCCGTTATCGACTTGGCAAGTCGGGTACGAGCCAAACCTTTAATGCTCAAATTTTCAAATCCAATCAAGTCATAAGTTCGAGCCAGCCAATGACTGACAGCATAGTGAAATTCTTTACGTTGACGGGCGACGTGAAGGTGATGAAGCGCTACAAGCAGCGCCTGCTTTTTGTAGTTATTAGACCCTTTTTCTTTACGGGCAAGTTGTCTCTGTGCGCGGGTTAAAGTGGCTTGTCCTTTGCGATAGTGCGTCTGTATCTCAATACTTTGTCCGTCTGACGTTGTTAAAAACTTCTCTAACCCTACATCTATGCCACAGCTACTCTTAATTTCACCTACGGGCAACGGTTCTGGGACTGCCGCATCTTCTAAAGCAAAACTGACATACCAGCCGTCAGCTTTACAAATGATTGTGGCTTGCTTAAGGCTGAAACCATCAGGGATAGGACGGTGCAGTATTAGATTAATCTCACCAATTTTTGAAAGCTTTAAGCAGTTGCTATTTAAGTGCGCTCCTGCTTTTGCAGAGTTGACTCGCGGGAAAGTAAATGAGCAAATATCGCCTCGTTTTTTAAAGCGCGGCTTGCCTCCCCTCTTGCCTTTGGCATCTGGTACAAGCCACTTCTTCCATGCTTTGTCTAACCGCATTAAATTCTGCTGTTGGCAATCAGCATAGATGCTTTTATATTCCGAAAACAGTTCTTTAGTTGTTTTTAACCCCGATGATTGAGTGTAATAATCTACTTTTTCTGGTATCTCCCCAATTGGCTCACTTACTATACTGCAACGGTCAATTGACGTGCGAGTACGGCGCAACCAGTCCAACCTTTGTCCAAGGGCATAGTTCCAGTGCCGCCGCAACAACTCACCCCAGAGCGCCATAGTTGCCGCTTGGTCATTTGTGGGATTGAGTTTGTACTGGTAGGTGAGTAGCATATAAGTATTATACCACTTACCGCCATGACTTTAAACAAAGGCTATCGTACTGTTTACGACTTAAATATTCACTTGGTGCTTGTTACTAAATATCGCAAAAAGGTAATCAACAAAGCAATGCTTTCACGCCTGCATGAAATATTTGAATCAACTTGTACTAAGTGGCGCAGCCAATTAAAAGAGTTTAACGGTGAGCCGGACCACGTTCATTTGCTGATTAACTATCCGCCCGATGTAGAGGTGAGCAAGCTAGTTGGCAATCTCAAAACCGTTTCTAGTCGGTTAATCCGCAAGGATTTTGCTGATGTTTTAGACCGGATATATTTCAAACCCGTATTTTGGAGCGGGGCTTATTTTGTCGCATCTTCTGGAGGTGTAACCATTGAGGAACTTAAAAAGTATGTTGAGAACCAGCATTCCCCGATTTGCTAATTTCGGGGGGTTCGACCCCCACGAGGGGCAGCCCTCCTATCCCCCTCACCGTCAAGCTGCGCTGTGACGGGAGTACCCCGGAGGTCTAGATGGGAAAACACGCGCAGCTTGAGCAAAGTGGTGTGTCGCACGCGGATTCTACAGAAGAATCACACTTTACAGAAGATGATTCAGATGGAGCAAATTCGCAACCGTTTTTAGAATATTTACTAACGCTAGATACAATGCCAACTGAAGAAGAGCAGCTTTTGATTGTTCGTCGCTTTGGTATAGAGTCAATACATCTTAAAAAACTAATATTTCGGATGAGGTTTGACAAAAATGATTAATTGACTTACGTGCTTTGTGTCGCTATACCGCTTCAAAATGTGGTTCAATGATTGAAGAATCGTCTTCTTTAGATTTGGATATTGAGTTGGTGCGGTTAGTTGCTGCGAAAGTTAATACAAACGAAGAAAAAAGTCAGTAAAATCACCCCTTTTTCTCCTCTTCTCCAGCGAAATTACTCAAACTACGACTCGCTACATCCGCACTCAAACCCCAAATAAATAACCCCAAATAATCAGAAAAAGGGTCAGCACCAAAAGTGGTTCCCTTTTGGATGTATAAAGAACGCAGTCCTACTATCGATAAACCAAACAACAGCATCAGCGAAAACAAAGGACGGGCAAACCAATAGGTTGCTTGAGCACGAAATTTGCTTCCAGATAAGAAAATTAGGGTTCTTTGCAACCATTGCACCCATTTATCTACAGGCTTTTTTATACCATATTGTACGGAATCTCCTACTGCAACAACTGCATCTTTTACCTCTTTAACAATTTCTGATAGATTAAAAGGTGTCTTATCTCCCATCATTGGAGGAAGTTGCAATTTGCCTATATCTTGCTGTAGTTCTTCTAATAAAACTTTTGCCTGCTCATCTTGAGATAAATCAATTTGTGTCCGTATATTATTGATTTTTTGAATAATCCCACTGTCCCCCTTCACTTGGGGATGAGTTTTGAAAGGTTCTAATTTTTGTTCTATATTACGTAATTGTTGCAAACATTCAAAACGAGCAGATATTTTATCAACTTCTTTTGTCGCTGCTTCCAACTTCATTTGCTGCACCAATTGCTCCGCTTCTGATAGCATGGGAATCAAAGTTT
>CAZQXC010000223.1:0-3254 GCA_964597075.1 uncultured Roseivirgaceae bacterium
CTAAAAAGAAAGTAAGTGCTTCAAAATCCGCCACTTCGCCAAGCTGCGAAACGTTATGCGGCAGCTTAAAAGACAACACAACAGAAAACTAACAGACAGAAAAATTGAAAATTAAACGTTGGACATATTTACTAATTGGACTTCTCACATTGAGTTTCGGAGGACTATGGACTTTTAAAAAGTTCAACTTCAATAATGACTTTTCTGTTGGACAGCAAATTGACAGTTTAAACGGAGTTTACGTTTATTACAACGGTGGTGTTGACAATGTAACAGGCAGAAACACAACTGCGGACGGATACAACTTAGGACTAAAATATCAGTGCGTTGAATTTGTAAAACGGTATTACTCCGAACACCTAAAACATAAAATGCCTGACAGTTACGGACACGCAAAAGACTTTTTTGACAACACCTTAAAAGACGGACAGAAAAGTAAAAAAAGAGACTTAAATCAATACACAAATCCGAGTAACACAAAGCCAAAAATTGGCGACATTTTAATTTATGACGGCACGACATTTAATAAATATGGACACGTTGCGATAGTATCAAACGTGAAAGAAAATGAAATTGAAATAATACAGCAAAATCCAGGGCCGTTTAGTAAATCAAGAGAAACTTTTACGCTTGACCACAAAGACGGAAAATGGGAAGTAAAAAATAAACGAATTTTAGGATGGTTAAGGAAGGACTAACACGACTGAAAAAAGAAAGCCGACCGCATAACATATAAGGCTTAAACGCAGCTTTTTGAAAAAAAGGTGCGATTTAAGCCTGTGTTGAACAAAGCTTTGGGAGATTTTTGGTCGCAATAAAATTATTCTATGGGTTTTCAAAAAAGTATATTAAGTTTCCAAATACTTTTTTTAGTTTTTTTAAGTGCTTTTTTGAGTTTTTCTAGCTCTCAATTTTAAAATTGCACTTCATTTTTTGTAGTTTTTATGTTCAGAACATTCGTTTTTGTGAGTTTTGGGCATAGCTTTTCCAGCTCGCTTTTGGTAGTCTTTTTTGGCTACACTCATGGCGAGTTTTTAGTTTTTTAGCTTAAATCTTTTTTTTAGGTTTTCAATCAACAAAGGAGGCGCATTGGCTTCAAAAGCAAAAATGGTGTGCATTCTGCCAGTTTTGCAGCAAGGGCAAGCATCGGGATCATAGCCTAATTTGGTTTTTGATAGCTCTTTCCAATTGGTTTTAACTTTTTTGCCTCTGTTTTTTTTCAGTTCTTTAATCATCCCTTTTTGAAATTGATATTGCTTGAGTTTGAACTTTGCCCTTGATGATAAAAAACCGTAATGCCTTATTTTTCGGTAGCCTGGAGGCAAAATATGCATGCAAAATCGTCTTAAAAATTCGCCTGCTTCCAAAGTCATTACCTTTTGTTTGCCTTGGTCTGCATAATCTTTGTATTTAAAAGTGATTTTACCATTGTCAATAGCTAAAATTCGGTGATTGCTAATGGCTATTTTGTGGGTGTACCTGCCCAAATACTCAATCACTTGCTTGGGTCCTGCAAAAGGCGTTTTAGCAAACACCACCCAATTTTTGGCGTATAAATTTTGGCGCAATGCATTGGGTAAAGTTTGGTTTTTTGACTTTAAAAACAATAATAGTTTTTCCATAAATTTATTTCTAAAAACAATAGCCATTGCCTTGGCAGGAAATAAATAATTGGAACTTTTGTTAGCCGATTTCCAATAGCCATCATCGGTTAAACACATACCTGGTACTATTACATGCACATGTGGATGCAGGCTCAGATTCTGACCCCAAGTGTGCAATAAACTAATAAAACCCATTTGCCCACCCATGTATTTTTTATCATTACTAAAAGCCTCTAAAGTTTGTTTGCTGGCTTCAAACAAAATATCGTAAAGTGCTTTGGGATATTTTAAACAATAGGCATTAATTTCCCCGGGAATGGTAAACACTACATGGAAGTATTTGCAAGACATTAAATCGGCTTGTCGGTCAATAATCCATTGTTCTTTAGCTGTATTCTGACATTTTGGGCAATGTCTATTTCTGCATGAATTATAGCTCACACGCGTGTAATTACAATCGCCACATTGGTCAATATGCCCACCCAAGGCACTGGTGCGGCATATTTTTAAAGCATTTAATACCCTTTGGTGTTGTTTTAAAACAGTATTTTGTTTTAAAAAATTGGATTCATATTGTGTGATGATGTGTGCTAATTCATGTTTTGGGCGACTACTTGTTGATAGTACCATAAAGTGTATCTAAAGGACTATGACCCAGTGTTGGCTTTATTTGCGCCACATGCAAATACACCATTGTTGTTCGCATATCGCTGTGCCCCAATAGTTTTTGAATTGTTTGAATGTTCACCCCATCTTCCAATAAATGAGTAGCAAAACTGTGGCGTAGTGTATGCATACTGACTTGTTTTTTGATAGTTGTTTTTTGCAAAGCTTCGTTAATGACATACTGAATACTGCGTTCTCCCATAGGTTGTGCTGGAGTTTGACCTTCAAACAGATAAACTTGTGGTTTTACAGATTTTAAGTAATGATCAAATCTGTTTGCTATAAAATTAGAAAGCACCACATAGCGGTCTTTTTTACCCTTGCCCATACGAATATGCACTTGCTTTCGCTGCAAATCCACATCGGCTATTTTAACCATTCTCAACTCGTTCATGCGCAAGCCACCAGCATAGGCAAAGGCTAATAAGAAACGGTGTTTGAGCATTTGTGGTGCTTTAAAGAGTTCTTTACATTCAGCTTGTGAGAGCACAACAGGAAGTTTTTCTTCTTTTTTAATACTGGGCATTTGAATGGCTTTTTCTTCCATATCGAACAAGCGGAACCAATGGCGCAAGCCAAATACGGCTTGTTTAAAATAGCTGATGGATTGTTTTTCGTGCACCGTCATTCGATACAAATAAGAGTTGATTTCATCTGTGCTAATTAAATGAGGCACCCTGCCAAAATGCAGCGCAATATGGCTAATACTTCGGCTGTAATTGGTAATCATACTCTTACTGCATTGGTCAATGGTAACGCGTTCTAAGAACTTGGCATAAGCTTGTGGAAATCCAGGCACTGTTTGTTTAGCCTGAGATAAAATGGTGGTGTAGTTTTTTGAAAATGTACTCATAAAATGATTATTTAAATGAGTTTTAATTTACCCCTTTTATTAGTATATTTGCATAATGGATGGCAAAAAGCTACCGAAGGTTTAGTTCAACAGCCGTTTTGCAAAAGCGGGAGTTTCGTGCTTCTATGAAA
>CAZQXC010000224.1:0-3150 GCA_964597075.1 uncultured Roseivirgaceae bacterium
GGTCATCGCGGGCTTTGACCCGCGATCCCGAATTGATAAGAGATGCCGGCCTGCCTGCCGGTAGGCAGGCTCAGCGGCCGGCATGACGTTTAGGTATCTTTGCGGATTTTATACCTCAGCCCGTTGAGGATGCAGCTTTACTGAAAAACAATCCGTGATTTGATGCATCAGTATTTTACCCCTCCGACTTGATTCCGTATTTTTAAGCATTAAACCACGATAACATGAAGTTTTTTATTGATACCGCTAATTTGAACGAAATTAAAGAAGCCTATGACCTGGGTGTACTGGACGGGGTGACAACCAATCCATCGCTTATGGCAAAAGAAGGCATTAAAGGGCACGATAATATTAAAGCGCACTATAAGGCCATTTGTGGCATTGTCGATAATAATGTGAGCGCTGAAGTGATTGCCACCGACTTTGATAACATCATTAAAGAAGGGAAGGAACTTGCAAAAATTGACGATAAGATTGTGGTGAAAGTGCCCATGATCAAAGATGGCGTGAAGGCCATCAAATATTTTTCAAATGAGGGTATCCGCACCAATTGTACGTTGGTGTTTTCTGCGGGACAGGCGTTGCTAGCCGCTAAGGCCGGAGCCAGTTACCTATCCCCTTTTATTGGGCGGATGGATGATATCTCGCAAGATGGATTGGAATTGATTGCCCAGATTCGTCATATCTATGATAACTACGATTTTGAAACAGAAGTACTGGCTGCGTCCATTCGTCATGCCATCCACCTGATTAAATGTGCGGAAATTGGTGCCGATGTGGCCACCTGCCCGTTGAATGTAATTACAGGTTTATTAAATCACCCGCTAACGGATATCGGTCTTGCGAAATTTCTGACGGATTATAAAAAAGTAAATGGATAATGAAATTGACTGATCAAGAAATAGGCTTTTTGAAACACTTCTTTTCAACACAACCAGTGAAGAAGGCCTATGTTTTTGGATCGTACTCAAGAGGTGAAGCAGATATAACAAGTGACCTTGATATCCTGGTTGAACTTGATTATTCCGTGCATATCGGTATTGGCTTCATCAAAATGAAAACTGAATTAGAGGAGAAACTAAAAAAAACTGTCGATCTGGTATCCAAACGAGGAGTTTCCCGTCATATCCTACCCTTTTTAGAAAAAGATAAGATACTTATCTATGAGAAATAAAATGGGTGACGAGCAACGCTTAGTTCATATTCTTGAGGCCATTGAGGAAATCTTGAGCTATAATCAAAATATAGAGTTTAACACATTTAAATCCCATTCCATGATTCGGTTTGCGTCTATAAAGCAAATAGAAATCATTGGTGAAGCTGCCAAAAATATATCTGAAGAAACTCGGAAAAAATATCCCGACATTGAATGGAAACAAATCTCTGGGTTAAGAAATATACTGGTCCATGAATATTTTGGAGTTGATTCAGAATTGATCTGGCAAATTATTCAGGTTGACATACCCATTTTGAAAAAGAGCTTAGCAAAATCTTAATTTTTATGTTCTCCACCGACCCCGTTGTACGCGTAAAAGAAGCCAATATTTTCCAGGAGCATAACACGGTGCTGGGTAATATAAACTTTGAAATAGAAAAAGATGAATTCGTTTTTGTAGTGGGGCGAACCGGATCCGGTAAATCATCGCTACTTAAAACGCTGTATGCCGATCTGCCCTTGCGATTAGGCGATATTGAAATTGCCGGGTACAGCATTCGAGGAATAAAAGCCTCAGAGGTACCCCTGCTCCGCAGAAAACTCGGTATCATCTTTCAGGATTTTCAACTCTTCCCCGACCGTACGGTAGGTGAAAACCTGATGTTTGTGATGCGGGCAACTGGCTGGAGTGATTCCAGTAAAATTAAAACCAGACTACAGGAAGTCTTGATGAAAGTAGGACTGGGATCCGTAGAAAAGAAGATGCCCCATCAGCTTTCAGGCGGTGAACAGCAACGCGTGGTGATTGCACGGGCATTGATTAATGAACCCGCTATTCTGATTGCCGATGAGCCTACCGGAAATCTTGATCCTGAAGTTTCGTATGGGATTTTGAAAGTTTTTCAGGAGATCAACAAAAGCGGAACCGCAGTATTGATGGCTACCCATGATTATGGACTGATAAAGAAGTTCCCCTGCCGGATTTTAAAATGTGAAGAGGGCAAGATCATTGACTCGGCCAGGGAGCCCTTCGAGCTCACCATGGAGTATTAATCAAATCGATATACGCTTCTCCGTATTTTCCGATTCTGCCTCTTCCTGATCAATTTTATGTAATTGCTGATTCAGCAGATCAATGCGTACCAAAAGATTTAACACCAACGCCTCTTTCACTTTCTTGCTGGGCCGAGCTTTCATTTCGTCCTTGAGCACTTCATACATGGCTTCGAGTTGTTTAAAGTCATGGGTGAAGCCATTCAAACCTGCATCGGTACCCCGAGAGGCTTCAATCATATCCACCTTATCCGATATTTCGCGCGCATAAAAGGATTCTACATCTTGGAACTCACGCATAACCAAACGGCTGTCCTTTGTTTCTGAAGTTCTGGAGTATAACAGAAAGGCGGATAACCCCATAAACAGTACTGCTGCTGCACGCCAGAACACCAACGCATTAGATGACTGCTTTCCGAATAAGCGCACTTCAATATTCTTCCATACCTTTGCGGACGGCTCGCGGTCATCAAAAGCTTCACGATTTGTACGGATAAATTCTTCCAGGTTCTTTTTCATAACACTGATGTTAAAATTTCCTTCAATTTCTTTTTCGATCGGTTTAACTGCGACTTTGAGGTTGATTCCGTTATTCCCATTATTTCTGCAATCTCCTGATGGTCGTAACCTTCCAGTAAATATAACGACAACACCGACCGGTATCCATCCGGTAACGATTCAATGGCCTGCTTTACCCGACCAACTGTTAAATCTGGCCTATAGACTTCATCATCCTGTTCTTCTATTACATCAAAGTCTTCATCTTTGGGTATTAATTCCATTTTCCTTTTCTTCACCTCATTAATGGCCTTGTTAACCACAATGCGCTTTAACCAGGAACCAAACGTGGCATCTCCGCGGTATAAATCCAGATTCCTAAAGGCGCTGACAAAAGCTTCTTGTAACACATCTTCCGCCTCATCCTCCCCGCCTACAATGCG
>CAZQXC010000225.1:0-3139 GCA_964597075.1 uncultured Roseivirgaceae bacterium
AGTAACCCCAGGGTACTGCCCTATTGTGGCGCGAAGTTCATCCATGATCGCATTCGTGCTTTGACCATTGCGATATTTGAAATCAACAAAGTTCACAGTAATGCGGGCTTTATTGGGTGTATCCGACATCCCTATGTTTGACGGATCATTTGGATCACCCGTTCCCTGACCAACGTTACCGATCACAGACTCAACAATATCTTCATAGGGCTTGATACTTGTGATAATTAAATCTTCCAACTGTTCCGTTAATTTATTGGTAATTTCGATGTCAGTGCCTGTAGGGTACTCCACAAAAACATTCACATATTTTGGCTCATTTACCGGGAAATAAATGATCTTCGGAGGAATTACTACAAGCAATCCAACAGAAAGAAATAACAACAATATAGTGCCAATAAAGAAAAAAGCAGGATTTGATCCCTTAAGAGCATACGCTAGAATTTTAGAGTACCGATTCTCCATGCGCGGTAAAATGGATGTTTGAAAGCGATGGGAAATCGGGGTAAATACATAAATGTTAAGCAACGTCAGTACTGCAAAAATAATCAACAGGTTACCTAACCAGAATACTTTGACACCAATAAATAAAACTCCAGAAAGCATTAAAGCACCAACTATTATGAATGTTCTCCTTTTGTTCGATTTGCTTGCACTTTCATGCTTCATAAATAGTGAAGCCAATACCGGTGTGATCACTAACCCCACAAACAAGGACGAAGACAATACCACAATTAGCGTTATGGGTAAGTATTTCATGAATTCACCCATAATACCTGGCCACATCGCCAGGGGTAAGAAAGCCGCCAAAGTTGTTGCCGTTGAGGCGATGATAGGCCATGCAATTTCACCTACCCCTAACCGGGTGGCACTTATCAGATCGTAACCTTCTTCATATAACCGATAGACATTTTCAACCACCACAATCCCATTGTCCACCAACATACCTAGTGCCATAATCAACCCGAAAAGCACCATCATGTTGATGGTATAGCCCATAAAACCAAGAATTAAAAACGAAAGAAACATGGAGAGCGGAATGGCAATCCCTACAAAATAAGCGTTACGTATACCCAGGAATAACATGAGCACGCCAACTACCACCAAAACACCAGAGATGATATTATTTTCCATGCTGCTTACCATTTCCTTAGTGAAAGAGGATTGATCGTTGGTAATGCTAACCGTTAATCCATCAGGAAAAACATCAGCTTTCGCGTGATCCAGGATGGCATTAACTTTCTCGGTAGCAATGATCAGGTTTTCACCACTGCGCTTAATAACGTCAACCATTACCACCTGTTCTTTGTGAAGGCGGGCATAGCTCTGTCGCTCTTTGTAGTCAAACTCAACTTTCGCTACGTCTTTTAAGTAAACAATATTCCCTTTCTCATGCTTGACCACGATATCTTCCAATTCACGGGGGTCAGAAAATTCGCCTACCACCCGAATGTTCCTGCGGATACCATCATCTAAAATATTTCCACCCGAGAGTGTAACATTCTCAGCTTGAATAGCACTTTCCAAGTCAGAAAAGCTCAACATCCGGGCTTCAAGCTCATAGGGATCGACCTTCACTTTTACTTCGAGTTCATCAATACCGCGTATTTCAACTTTGGAAATTTCTGAAACCTTTTCAATCTCATCTTCCAGGTACTCGGCATAACGTTTTAACTCTTCCAGTTCAAAATCTCCCGAGAGGTTAATATTAAAAATGGGAAACTCAGAAAAATTAAGTTCAAAAACATTGGGGTCGGCTGGTAAATCGGTTGGTAATTCAGGTTTGGCGCGATCAACCGCATCTTTCACTTTCGTCAGGGCGTCTTCAACATCTGTCTTAGGATCAAACTCCACGATAATGGTTGAGAAATCCTGTACGGAAGTAGACTTAATATTGTCAACTTCAGATATCGTATTGAGCTCTTTTTCTATTGGCCGTGTAACCAAATTCTCCATGTCAACCGGAGAGTTTCCAGGGTAACCAGTGCCAATGTAGACCACAGGTTGTTCGATTTCAGGGTAACTGTCTTTCGGCAAATCGATGTACGTCATGATGCCCATCACCGTTATCAAAAAGGCAATGAATCCCACCGAAGTTCGGTTTTTCAAGGACAATGATGACAGTCCAAACTCCCTGTCTACTTTCAGATCATTTTTTTTATCACTCATAATTCAGTTCAGCTTACAAGATTACTTATTGGCTACTTCCTTTGACTTTTTATTAAGCTCAGAAATCTCTACCTCTACGCCTTCGGTGATGTCGCGATACCCTTGATCAACAATTTGTTCATTGCCGGTTAATCCATCGGTAACTTCGGTTTCCGACATAGCGGATATGCCCGTTGTAATGTGTATTTTCTTCGCCAGTAATCGCCCCTCACGATCATCAACGGTAAAAATGAATTGTCCATCCTCATCTTTTTGAATGATGCGTGTGGGTACAGCCAGGGTTGCCTCACTCAGATAGTCACGTAAATTCAACACCACAACCTGATTTGGTTTTACGGTAAATTCAACATTAGGCAGTTGAGCTTCAACAACGAAAGTCCGGTTTTCAGAATTGATCACCTGGCTAACGGAAGATATTTTGGTAGCAATTTTTTTTTCCTGAGCCGGGAAGTAAACTTCTACAGGGTCACCGGCTTTGAACTTTCCTATAAAGCGCTCAGAAACATCAGCTTTAATATACGTGTCCTCCAGGCTGACCACACGCACCAACGGCATGCCCGGTGAAGCTATTTCACCTTCGCGAGCCGGAAGTTGATCGATTGTACCGCTGAAAGGAGCCTTTACAATGGCTTGGTCAAGTTGTGAATAAGCTGTAGCCAACCGTCTCTCCAAGGACTCCTTATTGTTTTTGGCCTGCAGATACTGCACTTCTGTCCCTATTTTCTGTTCCCATAATTTCGACTGCTTCTCATACACTGAAGTAGCCAACTCTAAGGAAGTTTTCAATTCAGCGATTGAGTTGCGAATAATATCAGCATTTAAGGAAATCAACACCTGGCCTTTGGAAACACCCTGCCCTTCGCGCACATGTACTTTCTGAATTTCGCCTCCCGTTTGAGCTGAGATTAAAATATTTCTACGGGATTGAACGGCACCGCGCATTTCTACCTTATGCTCAAATGGTTTCTTC
>CAZQXC010000226.1:0-3065 GCA_964597075.1 uncultured Roseivirgaceae bacterium
CTGTGTTATTGAAGGCTTGATCAAAACCCAGTTGTTCTTTTGTGCCCAGGTTACCCAGTCTGCGGCCCGTCCACATTTCCATGATAGGATTTTTTGGCTGTACGAAAATTATCTCGTCATACAATTCACCATTGGCTGCTGTTTGTTTGTCTTTAAAAACAAGCAACACCGTGTGTGGTTCGCGATACCCGGTTAAGTAATAAAAGTCTGTGTCCTGGTGATAGACATAGTCTACATCATTGCTGCGGTTGCGAACAGCATTGGCGAAGAACACCGCAACTGAATTGGCCGGTAATTTTTCGCGAAGCTTTTCCCTTCGTTCTTTGTGCCACTCCTTGCTCAGGAAATCAGCGGGCAGATCTGGGTTTTGGGCGAACAGAGAAAAACTGATAAAAAGCAGACTGAAAAATAAGCGGTATTTCATGGGTAAGTATTTTGATAAAGAAACAATAAAATTACTTATTCAGGAAGTGTGATGGTGATGAGTGGCAATCTATTTTTTTACAGTTGAATTGTTTTAATGGGAATTTTATCAATCGTATAAAGAGGAATGGTATTTCTGATCAATACCAATCGAAAATTTGCTACCTTACTTTCTTAACCCCGATGTATATGAAAAATATAATCCTGGTGATCCTGGTGCTTATCTGCACTACAACCATGGCTCAAAGGAAGTCAGTTGCAGTTGATAAGCGATTGATAGGGCTGGATGCCGAACTGGAAAAACTACTGAGTTTATGGTATGCATCAGGCTTTGCTGTGGCCATCGTGGAGAAGGATAAAATGATTTATTCGAAAGGCTTTGGCTACCGCGATTATGAGAAGAAGTTACCGGTAACACCCAATACACTCTTTGCTATTGGTTCCAGCAGCAAAGCTTTTACGTCCGGCTTGTTGGGGATTTTGCGTGAGGAAAAGAAGCTGTCGTTTGAAGACAGTCCGATCAAGTATGTTCCGGAGTTACGATTTTATGAACCTGAAATGAACAACCTCATCACCATTAAGGATATTATGACGCATCGCACGGGCCTTCCCCGCCACGACTTTAGTTGGTATCTTTTTCCAACACATTCGCGCGACAGCCTTATGCTGCGCATTGAGCATCAGCAACCCTTCGCTAAGGTTCGGGAGAAATGGTATTACAATAATTTTATGTTCCTTACACAAGGGGTTATTGCCGAGCGAATCACGGGCAAAAGCTGGGAGGAAAATATCAACACACAATTTTTCGAGCCCCTTCAAATGAAAACTTCAAGTGCAGTAATTGACGTGTTGCGAAAAGGAACCGATGCCGCCATTGGGTATCGGGTAAAGAATAAAACACAAATAAGTAAAATGGATTACTACGACATTGCTGCCATGAGCCCGGCAGGGAGTATTAACAGTAATGTAAATGAAATGTCGAATTGGTTAATTACCTGGATTAAAGGTGGAAAGTTTCAAGGAAAACAAATCATACCGCAGGGCTATGTGAAAGAAGCGATGGGGTCGCAAATGATCATTAACAGCGATACGCCTGATCCTGAGTTTCCAGACATCCACATGGGAAACTATGGATATGGATGGTTCACATCATCCTACAAAGGTCACTACCGGGTTGATCATGGTGGAAATATTGATGGATTTTCTGCGAATGTCAGCTTTTTTCCCAGCGATAGTGTTGGCATAGTGGTACTGGTGAATCAAAATGGCTCGGTACTTACCTCCTTGATACGCAACATCATCAGCGATCGGCTGTTGGGTGTGAAAGCAACCGATTGGCAAAAGGTATTTGTGAAACGAAGGGAAGATGCAGAGAAACAAGAGGCCTCAGCCAAAGCCACAGCACGATCATCGCAACAGAAAAACACAAGGCCATCGCATGGGCTTCATGACTTTACAGGCTCCTATCACCATCCGGGCTATGGGAAATTTGAATTGACGGTAGAGCGTGATTCTCTATTTGCGAAAATAAAACTAAAGACACTTTGGCTGAAACATTATCACTACGATGTATTTGCACCATATGAAAAAGAAAATGGTAAGGTTGACACTACGCAAAGCTCAAATTTGCGATTCAACTTCAGAACCAATGATTCGGGTGAAATTTCTTCCCTGGTTGTAAAGTTGGAGCCCGCCATTGATCCCTTGGAATTCAAACGGACGCCAAAAGCGCTTGCTATAGATAAGGAGGCCCTTCAGGTATATGTGGGCGAGTATGAACTGGCAGGTATGACCGCCCGATTCTTTTTGAAAGAAAGCGAAGAAGCTACACTTTATTTATTTGTGCTGGGCCAGCCGGAATATGAATTACTGGCCACCGATAAGCATGCTTTTGTGATCAAAAATCTGGATGGTTTCAAAATAAAATTCAGCGAGACTGACGGGAAAATTGCTGAGGCAACTTTTATCCAACCCAATGGTACGTTTGTGGCTAAAAGAAAATGACAGGTGTTAAAAATTATGGTGAAATAACCTTCTCCATAATCATAAACTCCAGAGGTTGTTTTGGAAAACCAAAACGCGGATCTGTAAAAGCGAACGGTTTTCGTTTACCGGTATCAGAATAGCCATGCCGAACATACCAATCAATAAGTTCTTTCCTTTGTGTGAGTACATTCATAAAGATGGTGTGGCAGTTTTGTTTCCGGGCCTCATTTTCTGATGCTTTCAACAGGTCTTTTCCAATGCCTTTTCCCTGTATGGTAGGGTTAACGGTAAGCATACCTAGGTAGAGTTTGTCTTCTTCTTTGCGCAACTCTGCACACCCGATGATCTTTCCATTTTCTACGTACTTTAGAATTATACTTCCGGGAGTTTCAATCACGGATTTCAATAATTCGGCATCCGTTCTTGAGCCATCAATCAAATCGGCTTCAGTAGTCCAACCCTGCCTGCCGCTGTCACCACGATAGGCCGCGTTGACCAGCACACTTAGCTCTTGTGTGTCTTCGGGGCGGGCGGGGAGGATTTTAGACATGATCGAATTATACTGTTAACCTACGAATATAAATAATTCCCATTTGCCAGCCGGATCAGGGCAAGGGACGTTCGACTTTATAAAATCGTCCTTCCTGCTTATAAAT
>CAZQXC010000227.1:0-3051 GCA_964597075.1 uncultured Roseivirgaceae bacterium
AGACTCCGCGCGCCTACGGCGCGCTCGTCGTCCTCGCCGAAGTCGTGCAGCTCCGCGGACTCGCGTCCGCTTCGCCTCGCACGACTCCACCTCGGGGCACCCCACCGACCTCGGCGAGGGCTTCGCTCGGTGAGGGGACCAGACGCACGGGGCGGACGAGCTTGGCGGTCTTCGCGCCCGGCGCCGCGCCCAGGAGCTGTACATCCCCCGCGGACGCGGCGTAGCACGAGGCGAGCACCGGCTGCTCGTCGAGGAGCGAGTCGGTCTCTTCGTGGACACCCTCGAGCGAGCGGCCGTGGCGCTCGAGCACGCCGAGGAGTGCGGCGTGGGTCGACGCCGCGACCTCGGCCACCTCCTCGCCGCTCGGCGCAGGGAGCGGGTGGAAGGCGAGCGCGCCCTCGAGGTCGCGGACGTACACGCCGCATTGAGCGACATAGTGCATACGGATCGCGACACGTCGTGGTCCACTACCCGTGGCATCCCCTGCACGGCAAGCGCCTCGCCGTGCTCTACGTGGCTGGGCGGGGCGAGACATTTCACGTCGAAGTCCAACCGGGGCTGGGGCGAGACGTGCCGTCGTGGATGTGCGACGGCGCGACGTGCACGTCGATGTCGGAGGGATCGGCGGCGGTCTCCCTGTGTGCGCTCATCGAGCTCCGCGAGGTGCTGTCGAGATTGGTGGATGCTTCGACGTCGGCAGTGCCGGCGAATGAGGAGCTCCCACATGAGACGAAAGACGCGAACGTGCAGACGGCAGGTGATGCTGTTCCCCACCGTCGTGCAGACCGAGACGGTACCCATCGAGGTGAAGGACGAGGTCGTCCGAGCGCTCGCGGACCTGCTGCTCGAGGCGCTGAAGGTGGAGACGGGCATGGAAGGAGGCGTCGATGACGAGCACGAAGATCACCCCTGAGCACCTGCAACGCGGTGCTGTCGTGTACGTCCGGCAATCGAGCATGGGCCAGGTGCTCGAGCACACCGAGAGCCAGCGCCGACAGTACGCGCTCGTAGAGACGGCACGTTCGATGGGCTTCACGAACGTGACCACCATCGACGATGACCTCGGACGATCCGGCTCAGGGCTCGTCGAGCGGCCTGGGTTTCAGCGTCTCGTCGCCCGCGTGTGCAGTGGCTTGATCGGCGCGGTGTTCTGCATCGAGGCGTCACGTCTCGCGCGCAACGGGCGTGATTGGCACCATCTCATCGATCTCTGTGCTCTCGTCGGCGCTCTGGTCATCGACACGGACGGTGTGTACGAGCCGCGCCAGACGAACGACCGACTGCTCCTCGGGTTGAAGGGCACGATGTCCGAGTACGAGCTGAGTTTGCTGCAGCAGCGTGGCCTGGCGGCCAGAGACAGCAAGGCGAAACGTGGGGAGCTTCGGTTTCGTCTTCCGCCGGGATACTTGTGGAACGATCAGGGTGGGATGGATGTGGATCCCGACGTGCGCATCGTCGACACGATCAATCTCGTCTTCCAGAAGTTTCGAGAGCTCGGCACCGCGCGGCAGGTGCTCACCTGGCTGCAGCAAGGAGGCATACAGTTGCCCGTGCTCGAGCAGAGCGGGAAGCGCATCACGTGGAAGTCGCCCCGCTACGAGAATGTACTCGACCTGTTGCGCAACCCGCTTTACGCTGGCGCGTACGTCTTCGGACGCACGGGCGTTCGGACGAGCATCGTCGACGGCCGGGCGAGGAAGACCGTCGGGCACAAGAAGGCGAAGGAGGCGTGGAGCGTGTTGATCCGCGACCACCACCCCGGCTACATCACGTGGGCGGAGTACGAGAAGAACCAGATCATGCTCGACGAGAACGCGCACAGGAAGAAGGGCACGGGGCGCAAGTCGGGACGCGGAGGTCGCGCTCTCTTGACGGGCCTGGTGCGCTGCGGGCGATGCGCGCGAATGATGCGTGTCTGCTACGAGAGAAAGGCGGGTCACTCGCACCGCTATCTGTGCCGCGGCGACTACGCGAAGGCGAACGGCAAGCACTGCATCGGGGTCGGCGGCGTGCGCGTCGATCGCGCCATCCTCTCGCAGCTGCTCGAGGCCGTGGCTCCGCACGCCGTCGATGCTGCGCTCGAGGCGGAAGCTCGGGCGGCACGTTCCAATGAGGACGTGCTCCATGCGCTCCGTCGTCAGCTCGAGGAGGCGACGTACGAAGCATCGCTTGCGGCACGTCGCCACTCTGCGGTGGACCCGGACAAGCGCCTTGTCGCGCAGGAGCTGGAAGGGCGGTGGGAGGCTGCGCTTACTCAGGCCAGGCACATCGAGGAGCGCATCGCGGAGCTCGATGCAAAGCCCGCGTCGTCGCCACCCATCGACCGTGCTGCGTTGCTCCGTCTCGCGACCGATCTGCATGCCGCATGGAACGCACCGACTACCGACGCGGGGACCAAGCAAAGGATCGTGCGCGTGCTCGTGCACGAAGTCCTCCTCGATCTCGACAGTGCCTCCAACGACGTACTGGTGACGATCCACTGGGCCGGTGGCCGCCATACGCAGCTACGCGTCCCCCGCGTGCGAGCTCGCCGTCACGACGAGGACGACCGTCCGAGCTCTGTCGACGTCGTGCGGAAGATGGGTGGCCAGTTCACTGATCGCGAGATTGCGGCCACGATGAACCGAATGTGTTGTGCGGGCCCGGCGCCATGGACCACCGAGAGCGTGCGGGAGCTGCGCGAGCGACTGGGCATCTCACCCTTCGAGCCCGGAGTCGCGGAGGCCGAGATGATCAGCATCAACGAAGCCTCGCGCCGACTTTCCATCGCCCCCAGTTCTGTGCATCGGCTGATCCGAGAAGGAGTGCTTCCCGGTGGTCAGGCCATGCCGAAGGCGCCCTGGCGGATACCGGCGGCCGCCCTGGACAGCGAGGCTGTCAGGACCGGCATGCGGGACATCGCCGATCGTCGCACGCGAAACCCCGCGGTTCTCGAGGACATGAAGACGCTCCGGCTGCCCGGCGTCTGAGAAAGGCTGCACAATGACGCACGCTCCCCGTCGAGCGCGAGGGTGTGGAAGTGCACGTTCAGACGGAGCGCGCTGTCGCTGC
>CAZQXC010000228.1:0-3022 GCA_964597075.1 uncultured Roseivirgaceae bacterium
GCAAACCACGTATTGATTCAAACAAACTCATATCATTAAATATACCAGCTTGCATGGAAATCGGTGGTGGCGCTCCCGATGAGTACAAAAGCTGATTCCACAATTCGGGCTGTTCCACATTCGCATAATGAGCAACATTCACTGCACCCACGGGAAATTCATAAGGACGTGCTTTTTCCAACTCCCAAAGCCACCGTCCGATAATTAGGCGATCGCCCAAAAATTTCTTTCCATCATGTAACAATTCCCAAGGAAACCAAGCATCTTGGTCGGCGATTATCAGTAAAGTAAAAGGATGATTTAAATTAGCGATGGTACGGAAGGTACTTTGCAGTTCTTCTGGGAATAACGATTGAAAAAGGTACTGACCAAAGGAAACAAGACGGGAACGGAAATCTCCAGCTTGGCTACTTGCGGTATCTTCGAGTGTAGCTTTTAATAACTGTTGTGTTCTTTCGAGCCAAATAGCAGATAGAGACTGCGAAGCACAATCAAAATTATCGGCGAATAACAACCGCGATTGGTAGCTATCGATGTGATAATTGAAAACACAAGCAGAAATATCCGCATTCCAAGTAGTCCGTACCTGTAGAATTAAACTTGGTTGGGGAACGGGACGCGAACGAGCAGCGATAAGTGGACAAAGTTGGGTTTGTTCAAATGCGTTAACTTCAACTTCAGTTTCCAGAGTTGTTTTGTAGATTTCGCCGACGTAGAGTTCTGCTTGAATTTTGGTTTTACCTGGACGTAGAGCGGTAAGTTTGAAGTTTGCTGTTTGGGTTATGTTCGCGGTATCGGGATCTAGGGGTAAGCTGGTGGTGTTGTCGTTATTGAAGTGGAAGCCAGGAGCGGTAATGAAGATGTTGAGTTCGTTTCCGGTGGCTTCGTTTTGGGGAATTTGAAGTATATAAGTTTCTGGTTTGAAAATTTCAGGTTGATTGAGATTAATTAATAGTTTTAGTTCTTCACCAAAATTAACTATTTCTTTAGGAGTAGATATTAAAATATCATAAGTGATGTTGTCTTCCAGAAGCAGCATTTGGTAAGCAGTAAGATAAGCTTTATATGATGCTTCGTCAATGAAAGTAAAAATAACCTTTTTTAGGGTACTTCCATTTTCTAGAAAATTCATTACGATTTTTAGAATGTCTGAAGCTAAGCTATTTGGATTTAAGCTAGCATATCCAGTTCCCATAGAAGGAAATGCGATAGTTTTTACATCCCTTAAATTTACAGCTTTATTTAATGCTGCAATAATTGCTTGAGATATACTTATGACTGTAGCATCTAAATAATTGTCTATTGGCGTATGAAATAAATAGCGAGCAGCTAAAGGACTTGCTTCTGTCACAAGTACTTCACCAACTGGTATATTTGAATATTTTTGTAATGTTTTGTACCATTCAAAGTCAGATCCCTGTAATCTTTGCAAAATCTGTCTACTAATTTCTCCCCCAAAACTTAGTGTTGTATTAGTGGGTCTGACAATAGCATCAACTTCTAAATCTAGAAGATTTGCTCTTATTAACTGGATGCGTTCAGCAGTCTGTGTATTATTAGTTAATAATTGAGGTTTCAGTTGATTTTTAGGCGACTTAGCCAACAAAATGTTAAACCCTTCGTTGAATGCGTAGATTTCTGGAGTCATGGCTGGGAATGATTCTTTCCCCTTGTTCCTAGCATACTCGTGTAACTCAGCAACAGAAATCCAACCATCTCCATCTTTATCTGCTTCACCAGTGTCAATACCTTCCACCAGATAGCGTGTATAAATGGAAAGTTCAGAATCTTCTTGCTCAAAACTGTACTGAGTGGAAGTGGTAGAAGTGAGAACCACCCGTCCCTCACCATCGAATTGTTCCTGGACATTAATGCTATCGTTATAATAGGATTTGGCAATGGGAAGATTTTCCTGATTCGTAATTTCCTTGCCATACTCAAGCTTAGGGTCATTCTGAGCCGATTTAGCCAACAAAATTCTATACCCTTCGTTGAATGCGTAGATTTGTGGAGTCATGGCTGGGAATGATTCTTGCACCTTGTTCCTAGCATACTCGTGTAACTCATCAACAGAAATCCAACCATCTTCATCTTTATCCGCTGCACCTGTGTCAATACCTTCCACCAGATAGCGTGTATAAATGGAAAGCTCAGAGTCTTCTTGCCCAAAAACGTACTGACTGGAAGTGGTAGAAGTGAGAATTGCCCTTCCCTTTCCGCTTAGTTGTTCTTGCAACTTGATGCTATCATCATCGTTCATTTGACAGTCATCCCTTGAGCGAACGCACCACTAAAATTACAGTCTAGGATGATTACTTGTCTTTTGGAACGGCTATCATCCATAGTTTCATGTAGATAACTTGCAGCAACAGCGGAAGGATTTACTAAACGCCCATTCTGTTTTGTGGTAGAACTACTTGACAAGTATAGTTTACCTCTATCATCTTTAATTCCGTGACCAGAGAAGTAAAATAGCAGTAGGTCATCCTTTTGGCGATTAGCAAATAAATTGTAGATAGCGTATCTCATTGCGTCCGGTTGGGGATTCTTTAGTACCGTAACATCACCATCAGCAAAACCACCCTTTTCCGGATTTATCAGCACACGCCTCATCGCCTCAACATCTCGGACAGCAACTGGGAGGGGATTTAGTCCCGGTGGATATTCACTTACACCTATCAGCAACGCTATTTTAGCCATGCATACATTGTCATGTTGTAATTTCCCCATGCACTTCTAAGTATACCTCGTGCAATTAAGACTTTTAGAATTTTTTACACTTTTTTGTTTTGCTTATTGTGTAATTTCCCATGATTAATTCAAACCGTATCTAGGAAATAACCAGACGATTTGTTTAGCGAATCGCATTTCACTCTTAAGTAAATATTTCTACCTGAGTATTTTTTTCTTAAAGCGTTACTCTTATATTTATTCCCTCATCATATATATAAACCTGCTTGCATTGCCAATATACAGTATGTAACCTAACAATTGTTTGCTGAATTGGGCATAAATTTAACTA
>CAZQXC010000229.1:0-3010 GCA_964597075.1 uncultured Roseivirgaceae bacterium
ACGTACCATTTGATCTGATTTTTTAGGATCAACACCCAAACGGATATCCATGTCCACCGAAGAATCAAACTTGGTGAACGTAATGTCTTTCAGCAACTGAGATGCGTCTTCAAGCGTATACACTTTCTCAGGGTTATACTTGGCTACAACTGCCTTTCTGTTTTTTGAAATCTTTGCCATGACTCTTTAATTGTAATCAGTCAATATTAATTTTCCCAAGGTGGTGTTCCAGACACTGTAACACCCATACTTCTTGCAGTACCTGCTATCATTTTCATAGCCGATTCAATCTTGAAAGCATTCAGGTCGGGCATTTTTAATTCTGCAATTGTCTTAACCTGATCCCATGATATCGAACCAATTTTTACACGGTTTGGCTCTTTCGAACCATTCTGCTTTTTCATGGTCTCCAATATCAGGTTTGCAGCAGGTGGTGTTTTAATGACAAAGTCGAAAGACTTGTCATTGTATATCGTAATCAAAACCGGAAGTAATTGACCCGGTTTATCCTGTGTACGCGCATTAAACTGCTTGCAGAAGTCCATAATATTAAGACCCTTGCTACCCAAAGCAGGACCAATCGGAGGTGACGGATTTGCTGATCCCCCCTTTACCTGCAATTTTAAATACCCTGTAATTTCCTTTGCCATGATAACCTTAATCTAACTTTTCAACCTGCATATAATTCAATTCAACAGGTGTATTCCTGCCGAAAATCTTAACCATTACGTTAAGTTTTTTCTTTTCTTCAAAAATCTCTTCCACCGATCCAGTAAAACCACTGAATGGACCATCCATTACCTTTACCGATTCCCCTTTTATAAAAGGTGTTTCAAGTTTTTCGTCAAACGAATCAATCTCATCAACCTTTCCTAAAATCCTGTTCACCTCAGATTGACGCAACGGCACCGGATCTTTCGATGACCCTGAACCGTTATTCCCCAGGAAACCAATTACACCGGGTATATTATTTACCGAGTGATAGGCCTCTCCGTGGGATAAATCCGCAGAGATGAGAACATATCCAGGGAAGAAATTTCTTTCTCTAACCCGTTTTTTTCCACCCCGCATTTCATAAACCTTCTCCGATGGTATCAGTACCTGAGGGATAAAATCCCTGAGTTTCTCACGCTCAATTTCATTTTCCAGGTAAGTCTTTACTTTCTTTTCCTGTCCACTAATTACGCGGAGTACATACCACTTCAATTCGCCCATGCCTTTCGCTGGTTAAAATTCTCTATAGAACCACTCCAAACCTGTCTGAAACGCCCAGTCGACTGCACCAATTGCCAAGGCAAAAATGGTTGAAGCTACAAGTACCAAAATGGCACTGCTTTGTAACTCGTTGAAACTGGACCATGAAACCTTATTTCGTAGTTCATCCCAGGATTCCAAAAAGTATGTTTTAACCTTCTGCATCAGTTTTTAGCGTTTTAGCACGGGTGGAGAGACTCGAACTCCCAGCCTGCGGTTTTGGAGACCGCTGCTCTACCAATTGAGCTACACCCGTTTAGGTGGTTCTCATTAGGATTTTGCAGGCTTTTCAAGTCTCCTCAACCCCTTGAACCACATCTAGTTACATTCATATACCTTACGCAGCCCAAAAGGACTGCAAAGGTAGAAATAGAACGATAGAAAACAAAGGCGTTTCTTAAAATTTCAGAAACGCCTTATGTTATTGATTATCAGCTTACTGCTTTACAGCAGATGGAAGCGAATTAATCCAGGATTTCAGTAACCTGACCAGATCCTACGGTACGGCCACCTTCACGAATCGCGAAGCGAAGTCCTTTTTCCATAGCAATCTTGTTGATTAATTGAACCTCAATGGAGATGTTATCGCCAGGCATAACCATTTCAACACCGGCAGGCAACATGATTTCACCTGTTACATCTGTTGTGCGGAAATAGAACTGAGGGCGGTATTTGTTAAAGAATGGTGTATGACGGCCACCTTCCTCCTTGGAAAGAACGTAAACCTCTGCCTTAAACTTAGCGTGAGGCGTTACTGAATTTGGCTTACAAATAACCATACCTCTGCGGATCTGCTCTTTTTCAATACCGCGAAGCAATAACCCTACGTTATCACCAGCTTCACCCCTGTCAAGGATCTTGCGGAACATTTCCACACCGGTAATGGTGGATTCCAGGTTCTCTGCACCCATACCCAGGATTTGAACTTTGTCACCTGAGTTGATGATGCCACGCTCAATACGGCCAGTAGCAACCGTTCCACGACCAGTGATCGAGAACACATCTTCAACCGGCATCAAGAAATCTTTATCAATCAAACGAATAGGAATTGGAATGAACTCATCCACAGCCGTCATTAATTCTTCAACTTTTTCAACCCACTTTGCCTCTCCATTTAAAGCACCTAAAGCAGAACCTCTGATCACAGGCATAGTGTCGCCAGGGAAGTTGTAGGCAGACATAAGTTCGCGTACCTCCATTTCAACCAGATCCAACAATTCCGCATCGTCAACCAAGTCAACTTTGTTCATGAATACAACAAGTGCAGGTACACCTACCTGACGAGCCAAAAGAATGTGCTCGCGGGTTTGAGGCATAGGACCATCGGTTGCAGCCACTACAAGAATAGCTCCGTCCATCTGGGCAGCACCTGTAACCATGTTCTTCACATAGTCAGCGTGACCCGGACAGTCAACGTGTGCATAGTGACGCTTGTCTGTTGCGTACTCTACGTGTGAGGTGTTAATGGTAATACCTCTTTCTTTTTCTTCAGGTGCATTGTCGATAGAAGAGAAATCGCGAACAGCCGCGAGTCCTTTTTTGGACAATACCTGAGTAATTGCCGCAGTAAGTGTGGTTTTACCGTGGTCTACGTGACCAATGGTACCAATGTTTACGTGTGGTTTCGAACGATCGAATGTTTCTTTAGCCATATTTGAAAATTCCAGTTAAAGTTTAAAGTGTATAATTAATTTAAGTTGTTTACGCTCTTAAATCTTCTTCCTAAGAAGATACACCCTAAACATGATAAGCCTGT
>CAZQXC010000230.1:0-3007 GCA_964597075.1 uncultured Roseivirgaceae bacterium
GGAGAGACCGTCGAAGAGGGCGGGAAGCGGTCTGTGAGATTGCAGCATTGCACCCGCAGAAAGTGGCTATCGCGGCCATTTGCTGCGCCCGTGGGTAGCGGCGCAACAGGCATTGAGCAGAGTTTGCAAAGTAGCGCGTCATATTTGTAGTTTACGACGTATCCGACCCGAAGCGGTAATGCCGATGGCATCCTGTTCCGCACCGAGGTGGCAATGGATACGCTATACCTAGGAGCAATTCGGACGCGCTGATGTTTGTTACAGCTTGCCCGGCTTCATAAAGAAAATTTATGAAGCCGGGTACCACTTTGGCCGAATGTCTGACATGCATGCGTCGCGCCAATCAAATATCCGTGGCGATGCCATTTATGATAAGCGCCCGGACACACAAACCAAACAGGCAGCCCATGACCCGTTACACGATTGATCAGTTGCAAGCATTTCTTGCGGTGGTGCGCCTTGGCGGTGTGAGCAAAGCAGCCCTCGTGCTCAACCTAACGCAGCCAGCCGTGACGACGCGTATCCGCAAGCTTGAAAACTCCATTGGTGCGCCGCTCTTCGACCGCGACGGCGGCGCGATGCGTTTGACCAAACGGGGTGAATTGCTGGTCACCTATGCAGAGGCGCATGACCGTTTGGCCCGGAATATCCAGCGCGACGTCATGGCCCCAGAGGGAATCGAGGGGCGCTTGCGGCTCGGCGTATCCGAAACCATCGCTCAAAGCTGGCTGCCTGCGCTTATCACGCGGTTGCACCACGACTATCCTCGGCTCGAGATCGAATTCAACGTGGATGTATCGATCAACCTGCGGGCAGCCATTCTGGCGCGCGAGGTAGATATGGCAATTTTACTGGGACCTATTTCGGATTATTCAGTCGACAATATCGAACTGCCTGGGTTTGATCTGCGCTGGTACGCGGCGGCCAGTGCGCCTGTGCCGGATGACCCGACCGAGTATCTTTGCAAACCTGTCCTGAGCTATGCACGCAACACCCGTCCCTACAGGGAACTCAAGGCAGAGCTTCACAAGCGACTTGGTGAACACGTGGCGATCTTCCCGTCATCATCGCTCTCGGCCTGCTTTCGTCTGGTGGCCAGTGATTTGGGCGTAGCTGCCCTGCCCGAGACTTTGGCCCGCGACTGGATTGAGCAAGGCAAAATACGAGCGTTCGATCCGGGATGGCATCCTGCACCCCTTCATTTTACAGCCAGTTTTCTGGCAGAGAACCGTCGTCACATTGAACACCGCGCGGCTGAGATCGCCTACGAGGTGGCACTGGACTTCACTAAGTCATAAAAAGTTTTTATAGAAAAACGAAAAAATAATCAATTTGAATTGATTCAACAAAGCCTGCATCGTAACCCACAACACTAAAGGGCCAAGATGTCAGTTTCATATACGCAACTTCAGCAATCTGCGCCTGACGCTGTGCGCCAGGCCATTCGTGCGGGGACCTATTCTGGGCACACTGCCGGGCTATCGCCTGGCCGACTACAGGCCAATCTGGTTATTCTACCCGAAAGCCATGCGCTCGACTTTATGCGCTTTTGTCAGCGTAACCCGCGCGCCTGTCCGCTGGTCGGGGTATCGGATACGGGCAGCCCGCATATCTCGACCTTGGGCGCATTTGATCTGCGCCATGATCTGCCTGCTTACAATACCTATCGCGATGGTCAGTTGGTCGAAAGTGTCACGGATATCGGTGCCCTGTGGCGCGACGATCTGGTTGCTTTCGCTTTGGGGTGCTCTTTCACCTTCGAGGCTGCATTGCAGGATGCTGGAATTTCGCTGTGGCATATCGACAATGACACCACTGTTCCGATGTTCAGAACGTCGATCCGAGCGCGTCCTGCTGGGCCGTTTCAGGGGCCAGTGGTTGTCAGCATGCGCGCGATTGCGGCGGATCGGGTCGCAGATGTCTGTGCCATTTCTGCGCGGTTTCCCCATGCCCATGGAGCACCGGTGCATGTAGGCGACCCAGCGGTGATAGGCATTGCCGACATAACTTGCCCGGACTGGGGTGACGCTGCACCCATACCTGCGGGTCATGTGCCTGTCTTCTGGGCCTGCGGGGTGACACCGCAAGCTGCCATTGCCGCTGCGCGCCCGCCACTGTGTATCACCCACCAGCCCGGGCATATGCTGATCACTGATCTGCCAGACGGGCTGGAAGCGCTCGATGTTCTTGACTTTGATCCATCATAGTAACCCCAACAAAGGAACCTGATATGAAACGCACGCTTACTCTTTTGGCGGCCACCACGGCCCTTGCTTCGCCGCTAGGCGCCGAAACCCTGTCGGTCGTCGGGTCGTGGTCCGGTCTGCCACTGCATATCCAGCATGAGGCACCGTTCTGGTCCGAAACCCTGCCTGCCGCGTCTGGCGGCATGATCGAGGTCGCATTAACTACGCACAACCAGATGAATCTGGGCTTGGGCGACATTTATCCGCTGCTGGGCCAAGGTGTCTATGATGTGGCGATGACCGTTGCCGATTACGCTGTGGCCGATGCGCCCGAACTGGAAGGTCTGGACGTGCCGATGCTGGCCATGACTGCCGCTGAGGCCCGCGCCATGGTCGATGCCGCCCGCCCGATGGTGGCCGACATCTATGCGCAACGCTTCAATAGTCATGTTTTGGCGATTGCGCCCTATCCGCCGCAAATCGTGTTCTGCAATGCCCCGATTTCCAGCCTGGATGACCTGAAGGGGCTGAAAGTGCGTGGCTCTGGACGGATGACCGCGATGTTCCTAGAAGCATTGGGCGCCGAAAGTGTAAATGTCAGCTTTGGCGAAGTGCCCGGTGCCTTGCAGCGCGGTGTGATTGATTGCGGCGTGACCGGCGGTGGGTCAGGCTACAGTGCGGGTTGGTGGGAAGTGTCCACGCATCTGCTGCCCATCCCACTGGGCGGGTGGGACTCGGTCGTGACTGCGATCAACATGGACCGCTGGAACAGCCTGAGCACCGAGATGCAAACCCTGATCCAGACCCGCATCACAGAGGAT
>CAZQXC010000231.1:0-2992 GCA_964597075.1 uncultured Roseivirgaceae bacterium
CCATAATACCCAGCATAATCTTCAATAAGCCACTTGACCAGGCCAGATTTTGCCATACATCCGGGAAATGATAAAGCGGGATGCGATCAATATTAATAGATTGACCAAAACCTTCGATCAAACTGGCCAGCCATTTCAAAAACTCCATACCACTGGCCGTAGCCATACCCAATGTAAAGAAGTATAAACCGCAGATGATCCAAAAGGTGCGGTAACTGGTGAGTTTCTTTAAATCTATTCTAAGCAGTTGTAGCATATATTTCCAGCTTATTGTGTCTCAGAGAGTATTTCTAAAAACTGCTTCTCCAGACTTTTCTTTTTGGTAACTAAATGATGAGCCGTAATACCGTTTTCAAACAAGAACTTGTTCATATCCTTTCCATGAAAACCATCCCGCATGGTAACCTGGTAAACACCATTCTCGCGGTTAACGGATGCTGTTCCGGAAAAGGCTAACAATACATCACTCAGATTTTCCACATCAGCATTTACTTCAACCGTCTCGGCTCCTCTACCAACATCATCTACCGGTCCGGTATACACCATGTTGCCGCGCTTAAGGACGGCAAAATGTGTACATACCTTTTGCACTTCATCCAGTAGGTGACTGGCCAGAATAATGGTTTTTCCATGGGCAGCAATTTTCCTGATGATATCCCGTATTTCAGCTATACCCATAGGATCAAGTCCATTGGTTGGTTCATCCAGAATGAGAACCGTAGGATCATTGAGCAGGGCTGATGCAATGGCAAGCCGTTGTTTCATACCCAATGAATACGTTTTGTATTTATCATCCTTCCTTTCGGTAAGTTCAACCAGTTCCAGCACTTTGGGAATGTTTTCCTCCGGACATTGCTTAATCATAGCATTAAGTTCCAGGTTCTTTTTTCCGCTGAGGTAGGGATAAAAAATGGGATGTTCCAGTACAGCCCCGATTTTTCTACGCAATTGAGGTGTTGGCTCTTCACCAAACCAAAGAAATTTTCCTGATGTAGGGTTGGTGACACCCATAAGCATACCCAAGGTAGTGGTTTTACCACTGCCGTTGGGGCCAAGCATACCAAACACCTGACCACGCTGTACGTCAAGTTTAAGATTATTAACGGCCTTAATTTTGCCGTAATGCTTGGTAAGATCTTGAATGGAGAGAACAGCTTCCAACGGTATAATTTTTAAAAATTAGTGAATGGCACTTAATTAATGATCGTCACCTGGTTTGTCGCTGTCTTTACGTTTTGCATTACGGTCGGCAAAACTTTTAATTCGTTGTCCAATATCCGTACTCTCATCCAATGTTTTATAAAGGGTAGTTACTTTATCCAACGCAATACTACCCACTACATCCAACACATATAAACTGGTGGAGTCGTTAACCAAAACAACCATTCCTTGCGTTTTACCCGCCTTCTCTTTTAATAAAATATCCAAATTCCGACCCTCATACCGGGTGGTCATTACTTCTTCAAAAGTCTCGGAAATGTACTCTCCTTTCAGTTTCGAATAATCAGCAGCTTTAAATTGGTCCTTCTTATCAACCATCAAAAATTTCATCTTTTCAATATCTTTGATTAACTCATCAAACTCCTTATTATCGGATTGATTGATCATTCTTAAGGTATTCTGATAAAAGAAAAGGGAAAAGGAGTCAGTATATTTTTTCTGCAAATTCTCGGTTGTTTTGCTTTGGCCAAACAACACCAACGTAGAAAATAAAAAAAAGATAAGGATATATAAATGTTTCATGTAAATGAGTTAAAGCTTAATACGAAAGAAGCAACCGTTGGGTTCAACGATTGCTTCACAATTATTTAATTTGTTCTGTTAATTCTTCTTATTATCCTTATCCTTTTGATCCATCTTCTGCAGGTTCTCCAGTCCCCCGACATTCATTTTCTGCCCGATTCGTGAAATTTGTTTCAGGTCAATTTCACCAAACAAGGTCATCATCATAAAGTCATCTGCGCTACCCGATACCATCACAAGTTCACTGATCTTACCGGGAGTTTTCTCTATTATATAAAACTTCATGTCATTATCCTTATCTTTTACCGACATGAGCTCTTCAAATTTATTTTGAAGTATAATACCAGATGCTTCTTTATACAAGTTACGCGCATCGCTGGTATTTTCTTTACCAATAATGCGAAGTCCCTTAAGTTTACTGATGGCCTCCAGCACTTCCGTATCCTCTGGCTTCTCCACTTCCATGTTGGTAAACAAGCTAAACATTTTACTGGAGATCGTTACCTGAGTGGTGAACGATTCATCGGTGGCGTACTTGTTAAAGAATTTGCTGATCGATTCGCTCTGCGCATACACTCCCGTACCCAAAACGATTAAAGCTAAAAGTGCGATTATTTTTTTCATAGTTGTAAATTCTTAGTTCGACTATAATTCAGTTTCATTTTTAGGTTGCGCTTGAATCTTTTCCTGCGCTTCGTTAAACATATTTATTTTCTTAGCCTGTTGTTCAGCATTGCCAAATCCTTTCGATATCATCAGCAAGGCGCGTTTGGTTTCTTCAAAAGCCTGCTGCGGATCATCATAGGTATCTTCAACGGCTACCGCGTTATCAGTGCGAAGTTCCTGACGAACAAAATAAACAGCCACCAGTAACACCGCCACTCCGGCTGCAATCCGCATCGTGTTATAGAACAGCTTAACCAGTTTTCCGCTAGCTGCACGCTTCGTTGATTTAATCCGGCTTACCACGGTATTTTCAAATTGTGGATCAACCGACTTACCTTTTTGTTCATCGAAGTAGCGAAAGAGTATGGCAGTTTCTTGCCACTGATCCGGAACATCATTACTGCGGAAATATGTGCGTAACTGTTCCTCCTCCTCCAACGAGGACTCGCAGTCCCAATATTTTTTTAACAGTTCTTCCAGTTTCTTAGAGTCCATAAGCATTGATTTTCATCAATTTTTCCTTTACCGCGTTTCGTGCCCTGAACAAACTCACTTTTACCTGATTCATATCCAGTTCAAGAAT
>CAZQXC010000232.1:0-2976 GCA_964597075.1 uncultured Roseivirgaceae bacterium
AGTTTTTCTGATTTTGAATCGATGGTAAAGTAATATTCACTTCCAGGTCCATTAACCAAGGGCCCAACATTTTTTGGCTCCGCCCAGTTGTTACCCAGTTTATATGATTTATAAATATCAAAGTCACCAAAGTTGAGTGGGTGCCCATTGGAACTGAAGTAAAGTACGTTGAATTTGTGATGAAAGAAAGGACTTACTTCCTGGCCGCGGGTATTAATGATTGGTCCAATATTTTTAGCGGGTTGCCATTCTCCTTTCGAATCTTTAACAGAATAATAAATGTCAGTCATCCCAAAACCACCTTTGCGATCGGAAGAAAAGAATAACGTATCACCACTGTGTGAGAGTGAAGGGTGTGAATCCCAATAAATGGAATTTATGTTGGCCCCCAGATTACGCACATTGCCCCAGGTTTTATCTGCTTTAAGATCGGCAATAAAAATATCGCAGCTTCCTTTTGAATCAGGGGAGTCGCATCGGGCAAAGTAGAGATGTTTTCCATCTTTGCTCAGGCAAGCCGAACCTTCATTGTAACTGGTGTTTATGGTATTAAATTCCTCAGCATCCATCCACATTCCAAACTCCTGAACGCTGTAAAAAAGATCTTCATCGTATTTTCGTTCCAATGTTTGAGAATGAATATTTCGTTTAGAAGTGAAGAGTAGAATCGTATCTACATTACCAATGGTGGGTCCATAATCTGCTTTTAACGAATTCACGCCAGGTCCCATGTTTATCAGTACGCCCTGCGGTGGCATGAGCGTATCAATCTCTCTACGGTATTCAACCAATTCATAATAATATTTTAAGGGGACATAGTAATCGCTTTGATTTTTCATCAGGGTATCATACTCCTGATGTACTTTTTTTCCAACTACATCCTGCTGATGATGTTTAAGTACCAGTTTGTAAAGCAATATGGATTCACCAGGAGGACCGTGTTGTGCGGCAAGTTTGGCAAGTTTCCAGATCAGGTCTGTGTTTTTGGAAAAATTCTCTACACCAAAGTTTTGTACATAAGCTTTTAGCAGCGGGTACAAATCCTTGTCTGCTGTGTTACCCGATTGAATGATTTTCTGATACTTCGCTTTATCAAAATAGAAGGGTATTTTGTTGATATTGGGAAAGTTAAAGATGTCAGATTGGCTGTAATTTGTTAAACTATCATTAAGTTGCACCACACCACCACCTTTGAACTTACGGTCGGGTTTTTGAGCCGTAACAGTGGGTGAGAATAAGTGAAAAAATACAGCTAAGAAGATTAAAAAATGCTTTTTCACAATTTACAGGTTAGGTCAGCACTTACCTCGTCTTTAAAGTTGAAACAATTTTGCTTCTTTTACAACCTGCCTGGCGGCTTGGCACTACTATTGTCCTTTATGCCGGATATTGATTTTGTTGACTAACACCATTGGCCGTGTGCCAATTTGACACTTGTATACATGTTTAAGGCATTACCGATTCAAATGGTTCAAGACGAGACGGATGATTTAATTCAACTGATAAATCCTGAGCAGGATAGTGATCTCAGGCAAGCCGATTTACCCGATGAGCTCTCCATTCTTCCCATAAAGAATACCGTACTATTCCCCGGTGTTGTTATCCCTATTACCGTGGGCCGGCAAAAGTCAATTAAACTGGTGAAGAAAGCTTATCAGGGCAACCGGATTATTGGGGTATTGGCACAAAAAAATGCACAGGCTGAAGAGCCAACCGTAGATGATATCTATCGTACCGGTACCGTTGCAAGAATCATTAAAATGTTGGTTCTACCCGATGGAAATACCACCATTATCATTCAGGGAAAAAATCGGTTCCAGATAAACGAATTTGTTCAGGAAGAACCCTATTTAACAGCAAAGGTTGCATTACAACCCGAACCCGCGTTAGAACTTAATGGGAAAGAAGTAAAGGCATTGGTTCAATCTTTACGGGATGCCGCCATTAAAATTCTAAAACTAAATCCGGAAATCCCGCAGGAAGCGCATGTGGCCCTCGACAATATTCAGAGTACACCTTTTTTAATTCATTTTCTGGCCTCAAACCTGAATGTAGATGTATCTGAAAAACAACGGATTTTAGAAACCCAGAATATTGTTGATCGTGGTACGTTGTTGCTGCAATTTATGTTGCGTGAAATTCAGATGCTGGAGATCAAGAGTGAAATCCAGAAGAAAGTTCACACGGATATTGATCAGCAGCAACGCGATTATTTTTTGCGTCAGCAAATAAAGGTGCTTCAGGATGAACTAGGTTACGATACACCCGATAAGGAAATTGAGGCTCTTCGCAAAAAGGGTGAAGCCAAGAAATGGCCTAAGGCCGTGGCTGATCATTTTAATAAGGAGCTCGATAAATTACTGCGTACTAATCCTGCAGCGCCCGATTATCCTATCGCCATGAATTATGTTGAATTCATGCTGGATTTACCATGGAATGAATTTACGGTAGATGATTTTGATTTGAAGAAGGCCCGTAAAATTCTGGACAAGGATCATTTCGGATTGGAGAAAGTTAAGACCCGCATTCTTGAATACCTGGCCGTGCTGAAGTTGAAGCAAGATATGAAAGGCCCAATACTTTGCCTGTATGGACCTCCAGGTGTTGGAAAAACTTCATTGGGTCGTTCCATTGCCAAAGCATTGAACAGAAAATATGTGCGTATGTCGTTGGGTGGTGTGCATGATGAAGCCGAGATACGTGGGCATCGAAGGACCTATATAGGGGCTATGGCTGGAAAGATTTTACAGAATATTAAAAAATCACAATCGGGTAACCCGGTTTTTATTCTAGATGAGATTGATAAGGTGCGCTCTGATTTTCGCGGTGATCCTTCATCAGCATTACTGGAAGTTTTAGACCCTGAACAAAATAGTACGTTTGGCGATAACTACCTGGAAGTTGAGTATGATCTTTCCAAAGTATTATTTGTAGCAACCGCCAATGCGTTAGACACCATTCATCCTGCTTTGCGCG
>CAZQXC010000233.1:0-1022 GCA_964597075.1 uncultured Roseivirgaceae bacterium
CATTCCAGTCCTATCATTGGAGGTACAACTTATCCTACCATACCTATTGATTGTCCGTTTACATTCGGTGTTCCAACCAACCTTACTACTCCTGGTGCAGAACCGCAACCTATAGTAGTAAAAATGGATGCAGTGGTAGGTACAAATTTAATCAAGGATTTAATTCCATCTGTTGATTATTGGAAATTCGATTTAGCATCAGCAGGGCTTAATGGTTTAGCACATCTCGATTGGTATCAAAATGACGTTATAATAGGCACAGAACAAGGCTCATTAAGCACTAACAATTACAAAGTCTGTTCAGATACGATATATGGGTCAAATATATCAGCTTGTATTGCAAATGGCGGACATGTAATTATTTATGATAGACCCTGGGGTTTTGAATTAGACACCGTGAGCGGAATGTATTCTAATATTTATCGTAACACAAATCCGCAACAGCCATTATTTAATTCAAAACATCCAGCTCAACTTCCAAAATCATCCTTATTTTGGAATCCTGCTATTGATATTTGTGCTTCTTATCGTACCGCAAAACAAATTCAATTTTGTGGATCTGAAACAACAATAATTGCTACCGTTTTCTGTAAAGCTACTACTTCAACAATTCAATTTTCCAGAATGTACCTTATAGATTTCGCAGATTATAATAATCCGTTTTACTTCGATATAACAGGTTGGGTTGAAGATAATTTTCCAGGACGATGGGCCGATGGACAAGCAACTGCATACACGGCAACTTGTTTCACAACTAATCATATTACCTCTATCACAGAATTAACAGAAAGTAACCAAATCAAAACTTTCCCTAATCCTACAACCGGAAAATTTATTATCGGCATTGAAGAAATGGAAAAAACTGAAATAAGTATTTTTAACTCAACGGGACAACTAATAAATATTGTTAAAAAGACGAATGAAATTGACCTATCAGAAGAACCTAATGGATTATATTTTATCTTAATTTGTTCCGAAAATAAAATCTACAGAACGAAAATTATCAAACAGAACTGAAAATA
>CAZQXC010000233.1:1032-2930 GCA_964597075.1 uncultured Roseivirgaceae bacterium
ATATGCAATTAAACCAATTCATAAAACAAACGTCTAACGAAAAACAAGTCTTATGAAAAAAATATACATTCAACTATTTGCCCTTATTTTATTTGGGCAGACCTTTTTACACGCACAGACACATCAAATTAAGACAGATGTTTATTTTGGAATGAATTATCAAGGTGGACAACCGTGCTATTGGAACAATGGAACTGGTTGCAGGTTGTACAAAATTTCACTTGAAATCACACGAAACGAGCAAACAGGCATTCAATCCATTAGTGTAATTGGTGATTCGTTACAACAAGTTCTACCAGACAATGTACCCTGTGTAACAGCAGGTTTGAATAGTAACGCCAATCTTATAGGATTTATGGCTACGGGGAATTTTAATTCATTCTTAGGAGGCAAACTATATGTATATAATAAAACTAATAATGTTTACACTTTAGTCTCTGATGGGACTTATTTATCTAATCAAGCTGGCTCGTGGATAAAGTGGTTAAACGACTCTACTTGTTTGTATTCAAGCAATAACTATTGCCCCAATATGAATACATTACCTGGGTGCGGCACTAGTTCAACAAATAGATTTAGTGATTTGAGAACAGCTACAGGTAATTTTTCGACTGGTACGTTGAACTCTCATAATTTAGTGATAGGAGAAATAAATAACATTACTAATCTTAACTCAAGAGTAAGTTCAGGACAGGATGCATCAGTTAATCCTATAAACCAAAATATCATTGCATTTCACAGTACTTCTATTGACGGCTACCCTCCAAACAACGGCAATAATCTATCTCCTTTTAACATAGGACAAACTAATCAAATGAACGACCCAAATGGAAACAGTGACCCAAAACCTGTTGTGTTTGATATTACGAGTACATCACCTTACAATATTATTGATAGTTTGATTGAAGGTACACATTATTGGTTGTTTGACTTGGATAGTGCTAAGATAAATTCGTTAACCCATCTGCATTGGTCGCCCGATGGAAATATAGTTGCAGGCATCGAACAGAATACTGACATTTATCCCCCATACATGGAATGTGTTGATAATCCTGGAGTTCAGATTTCAAATTCAGCACAGTGTTCAAGTCCAGCAAAAAAAGTAACCTATGAGAGGGTGTTTGGCTTTGAGAAAGTTGGCAATACCTACAAAAATATTATGAGGAACATTCATGATACATTGCCTTTATTTCAACCTTTACCTCCTGCACAACTGCCAAATTCGAGTAGTTACTTTAACCCAAGTACTGACTTTTGTAGTGTATATCGCACCAAATACATAGAATTTTGTGGTACTGATAAAACTATTGTAGCTTCCGTTATGTGTAATAATTCTACAGGCGACCAAAATCCTTTTTCGCGAATTATGCTTATTGATTATACAGTGGCCAATAACCCTTACTATTTTGATATTACAGGGTGGGTTGAGCAAAACTATCCAAACTGGCAACCTGGAGAAGCTCATGGTATTTCCACAACTTGTCATGTAATTTCTGACTCATTATTAACAACTACTTCTATTTTAGAAAAACCAAATGACAAGATTATTTTGTATCCAAACCCTTCAAATAGTTTAATTAATATACAATCTAATAATGGTTTTGTAAATGCGGAAATAAATATTTATTCAGCCTTAGGACAAAATGTTAAGAGAATTACGGACATTAATGATAAAAACATAATCGTTTCAACATCTGACCTTCCAAATGGAATATATTTTTTAATACTGACAAATGAGAACACGAAATTTATTGAAAAGATAATCATCCAAAAAGAATAACACCAGCAGGTAACACGGGTTTTGCGTTAGTGGGCGGACAGTGCTAATAGAAACATTTGAGCAATTAATTATCTTTGGTGCTGGCAGACAGTTTTCGGTTTCAAAAGCCCACCAACGC
>CAZQXC010000234.1:0-2906 GCA_964597075.1 uncultured Roseivirgaceae bacterium
TTCCATAAAAGGCTTTAACCCATTAATAAGTAATTCGCTGGCCGAGGCCGTACGTGAACCCGTCAGTATGTATACTTTTGATATTAATGATCCAACATTCTGACTTTTCGTTGTAAACTTTGAAACCAGAAAACCAGCACCAAGGGACGGCTCATTTATGATAGCATCTTCCACCTGATCATTGTACTCCCGTCTGGTAAAAATTGTGCTTTCATCAATCCCTTTACCAATTAAGCTCGCCAGATTTATAGTAGCTGATTCAGTACCTCCGCTGTTAAAGCGCAAATCAATTATTAAATCAGTAATTCCATCGGTTTGAAAGGTGGTAAAAATCTCATCCATCTCATTGTTAAAAATCTGACTGGGGCCTGATGGTCCGTTAGCAAAAAAATTATAGATATAGTACCCAACCTTTCTTCCTTCGATCGCATACACCGTATGGTAAAAGTTTGGGTTCTCGGAAAACTCTACAGAAGTAAGTGATAAGTCGGGTTTGTTTTCAAAAGAAGTGCCGTTATGTCGCGTATACGATAGGGTGTGATTCTCTGCTAATAATTCAATAACTGAACGATAATTGTCAAGCGTCATTTGGATGCCGTTAACCTTCTCAATGATGTCCCCTCGAAGTAAATCCACAGCAGCTGCTGGCGAGCCCGGTTTAACATACATTACTTGCATAAACACATCATTTGTGCCTTGCTTACGATACAGCTTATACTCATAACCGGCTTCTTTGGTTATCCCTTGTAACGATTTGATCAGTTCTTCATAATCATCTTGAATCCATGAGAAACGATCTTCAGGAGAAAGAAGAGATGTGAAGAAATCCGCAGGCTCAAGATCTCTATTGGGATTAGATGGGATCTGGGTATTCCAGTAATACCAAAATTCCATGTTGTCATAAATCCATCGGTTCACATACGACTTATCCGATTCAACTGGTTCATCATTTTTACAGGATTGAAGAGCCCCAATTGAAACCAAGGCCAGTCCGGTAAGAAAATATATAATTGCCTTTTGAGTAGCCTGCATATTCATTTTCTTTTACTTGTTTGAAACGCTGCTTCCTTTGATATACGGTCCTGTCATTAAATGTAACCCTACATACTTTCGGCTACAAAAATGCGCTTAACCCGTTCGCTTGTGTTCGTTAAAATTTCGTATGGAATTGTGTTAATGCTTTTGGCGAGCTCCTCTATTGGAAGTTCCTTTCCAAAAATAATTACTTCATCTCCTTCTTGAGCGGGTATTCCGGTAATATCAATCATCGTCATATCCATACAAACATTACCCATTACCGAGGCACGCCTGCCATTTACCATCACCTTTCCAATACCTTGACTAAACGCCCTGCTATAACCGTCTGCATACCCTATTGCAAGGGTAGCGAGTTTCATGTCATTAGCTGCAACACCTTTCCTTCCATAACCAACGCTATTGCCCATTCTAATGTTCTTAATTTGCGAAATAACTGTTTTTAACGTTACCGCTGGTTTTAATTGATGTTGTTCTGCCGTTGGATCTACACCGTATAAACCAATTCCTAGTCTCACCATATCCAATTGCCATTCGGGAAAACGCAGCATTCCAGGTGTATTCAGTACATGCAGTAGCGGAGAAATGGTTAGTTGATCTTTGATTCGTTTTGTCCATTTCAAAAATTTTTCGACCTGCCCCTTTGAATACGAATCGTGTGTGGCGTCATCGGAGCCAGCCAAATGGCTAAAAATGGAGATCACTTTTAGTGATGGATTTTCAAGTAACAACTGAATCAGTTCATCTATTTCCTCCTCTTCAAACCCAAGGCGGTGCATGCCGGTGTCCAGTTTAAGATGGATACCTATCGGGCGGCCCTGGAGAAAACTAATCAATTCACGCAGAATCTTTACGCTGAAAATCTCCGGCTCAAGACTATATTGAATCATGGATTGAAAACCCTCGGCCGATGGATTCATAACCATAATGGGTACCGTGATGTTGTTTTGTCTTAACTCAACCCCCTCATCGGCATAGGCAACACCCAGGTAATTTACCTGGTGATATTGTAATACGTTTGCAATCTCCACGCTCCCGCTGCCATACGCAAAAGCCTTCACCATGACCATGAGTTTTGTTTCAGGCTTTAGTTTTGCTCGGAAAAAGTTAAGGTTATCAACCAATGCTCCGAGATTAACCTCCATTACTGTACCATGCACCTTTCTTTGTAACCGCTTTACGATTTGTTCAAATCGAAAAATCCGGGCTCCTTTTACCAATACCGTTTGTTGCTCAAATTCCTGCGGATTAATTGTCTCCAGGAAATTCTGCGTGGATGTAAAAAATATAGCAGGTATTTTAAAGAAATGTTGATACTTCGTCAATACCGGCCCAACACCAAAAAATTTCTCTACATGACTCGTGTTAATAAGATCAGCAATACGCTTTACCAAAATTTCTTCCGATAGCCCCGACTGAAGGATATCTGACAAAACAACGGATCTTCCCTTTTTCTGAAATTGGTTTTTAAGAAAATCAAGACTCATTTGCAGACCGGCTAAGTCATTGTTATACGTGTCGTCAATAACCTGACTGTGATGAATCCCGTCCTTCAGCTCAAGGCGCATGGGAACGGAGTGAAGCTGTTGAATTCGATGTTGAATAGTTTGGGAATCGTAGTTTAACGCTAGCATCACAACAACACAATGTGTTGCGTTTTCAATGGATGCCGCATCAGCAAAAGGGAATTGAATCCTAAATTTTTCATTCCGATGTAAAAACCAAAAGCTGTCCTCATCCTTTGTAATGGTGATGTCAGCATGTGCTGCCTGGCCCCACGATAGTGTTTTTATATTCTTTGTTTTTATCACAGCGCCAATTTCAGTATGATCAGCGCAATAGATTAATCGCTCAACATGTTGAAACAACTT
>CAZQXC010000235.1:0-2904 GCA_964597075.1 uncultured Roseivirgaceae bacterium
GTGGTATTTTGCCGTGGTTACTTTTAACTGAGCATTGTATGATAATTGCCGGGTGGTTTGAACCAGCCCCTTTCCAAACGTGCGACCGCCAATTAGTACGGCACGATCATAATCCTGCAATGCGCCTGCAACAATTTCAGATGCTGATGCACTTCCTTCGCTGATTAAAACTGTTAATGGAATTTCAGTATCTAAAGGATTGTTAAGCGTGGTGTAGGTTTTATTCCACTCCGCGACTTTGCCTTTTGTACTTACCACTTCGTTACCTTTTGGAATGAAGAGATTTACAATATTTATTGCCTCGTGTAATAATCCACCCGGGTTATCGCGAAGATCCAGTACAATTTTTTTTGCTCCTTGTGATTTCAGTTTTGTCAGAGCATCAGCCACTTCTTTTGATGCCCCAGGAGTAAAATCATCCAATTTGATATAACCGATATCGGAATCTACTAATCCAAAATACGCCAGGTTGGTGAGTGAAATCTTCTCGCGCCTTATTTTAAAGGCCAGATCATTTTTTTGACCGTACCTTCTTACTTTAACTTCCACTTCGGTTCGTGCAGGTCCCTTGAGTAAAGTACTTGTTTCCGCGGTAGTTTTTCCTTGAACCGAAATCCCATTCACGGCAATAAGTTCATCACCGACCTTAATACCAGATTTGTATGCTGGAAAATTTTTATACGGATGTGTGATGATTATTTTTTTGTTGATCACTCCAATAAGGGCACCAATGCCCGCGTACTGGCCTGTTGTGGCAATTCTGAAATTTTCGAGTTCATCTTCAGGAATAAAATCAGTATAAGGATCGAGGGATTCCAACATATTATCGATACCGTGCCTAATTAACTTTTGCGGATCAACCTCATCAACATAGTATGTATTTACTTCCTTGAAAAGGGTGGCGAAAATATCCAGGCTCTTGGCTATTTCGAAGTAATTCTCAGCAGGCTTCTTAAAGGCAAGAAGGCAGGCCGACACCATCACTATCCCTAAAATCCATCTAGCTCTTTTCTGCATACTGATGTAAACGCTTAAATGTCTCTTTTAATTTCTCCTGAATCTGCTGAAAATCCAGAATCTCCTTTGCTGTATAAATATACGCGATTTGCAGCTTTGGTGACTCTAACAATTGACTCTTATTAAGCCTATAGGCTTCCTTCAATCTTCTTTTAATAAGATTGCGATCCACAGCCCTTTTAAAGTTGCGTTTTGAGACTGAAAAAAGAACCTGATGAGGAACCCCAGACTGCAAATTCTTTAGCGCCAATACCTTAAACGGGAATACATAAAAAGAGGAACCCTTGCTAAAGAGTTCCTGAATGCTGTTGCGTTTGGATAATCTTTCGGATTTAGGAAAGCTGAATTCGGCCATGGGATGAGGTTAATCAATCCCTGCCTGTAACAGGCAGGCCTTCCGGTGAAGCCTCGAAAGGTATTATTTCTTCTTAAAAGTAGTTTCGTCAGATACTGTAAGCTTCTTTCTTCCCTTTTTCCTGCGCGAAGCCAAAACCCTGCGGCCATTGGCAGAAGCCATTCTTTCACGAAATCCGTGTTTATTTTTGCGCTTTCTCTTCGATGGTTGAAATGTGCGTTTCATGCTGATAAAAGTTTACCTCACCTAATGAGGGCTGCAAAAATAAAGAAGATTAAGGGAATTGCAACCCTTTACACGAAGAAAATCCCGTTCTCAGGCAATCAAATCAGACAAAACCTTCCTCACCTGGTCGGGTTGAAGGCGTGGACCAAACTGTGAAACAACCCTGGATGAAGCCAAAGAAGCCATTTTTCCTGCTTCGGCATAGCTATGGCCATGCGTAACGCCAAATAAAAATGCTCCTGAAAACATATCGCCTGCGCCATTCGTGTCAATAGCACGTACTTTATAAGGCTCTATCTCTATAAAAGTATCACCATCGAAAATAAGTGCCCCATTTGCCCCTAACGTAATAGCAAACCGCTTCGCAGCCAGCTTTAGCTCTTCGCGGGCATCAGCCAGTGTACTTGTTTCTGTGAAAATCATAGCTTCTTCCTCGTTACAAAACAGGAGATCCACACTGGCTCCAACAATTTCCTCCATTTGCTTCGGGAAGTATTTCACCATGCTGGGATCAGAAAAAGTGAGAGAGGTAAGTACTTTATTTCGTTCTGCAATTTTCTTGGCTTCCTTCATTGCTTCAAAACCATTTGGGCTTGCCACCAAATACCCCTCCAGGTATACTAAAGTGGAATTTTTGATTGACTCTTCATCCAGATGCTCTGGGGCCAAAAAAGAACTGACTCCTAAAAAGGTATTCATGGTGCGTTGCGCATCAGGACTGGTCATTACCAAACATTTTCCGGTATGCCCCTCCGGACATTTATCATGGGTTAGGTTGGTGTCCACACCATTGCGCTTGAGATCATCCAGAAAAAACTTTCCCAATTCATCTTTCGCTACCAGGCAGGAATAAAATGACTTTCCTCCAAACTGATTCAGCGCTACTACCGTGTTGCCGGCTGAACCTCCGCCCGACATACGACTCCTATTCATATCGATGACTTTTAGCAACTCTAGCTGGCGCTTTTCATCTACCAATGTCATTACGCCTTTTTCAATATTATTCTTTTCAAAAAAGTAGTGATCTACTTCCGTTACAATATCAACAATGGCATTACCAATGCCATAAACATCATACTTACTCATATTTGTAAAATCGGATTAAAATAAAGGTGCAATGATAGGGCTATTTTTTGTTTGAACCATTCTGGTTGGCTCCGCTTTGCTTCAGTCCCAGGCCAGCTTCAGCAGCGCGATTGGGATAATCTGTGATTAATCCATCAACCCCCATAGCCTTTAGTTTTTTCATTTCCTCAATTTCATTAACTGTCCAGGGGATTACCCTTAGCTTATTGTTTGAGGGCAAA
>CAZQXC010000236.1:0-2897 GCA_964597075.1 uncultured Roseivirgaceae bacterium
TGAGTTCACTCCAATAGTAAGCGGTGTCTTTTATGCCCGTGTTAATAAAGAAGTGTAGCATTTTAAGCGATGCTTTTTCACTCTTCTCAATCTTGTCTTTATAAAAACTATTAATATCGCTATACCGAATACCAAGACGCGAAGTATAGAACTCAAATTTTGGCTCTTCATCTGCAGCTACCCGAATACCAACTTTATAAGGTGCGTTTGCGTTTGCTTCGTAGAAATCAATCTCGCTCAGGTTATCCAATATCGGAATACAATTGCTAAACCCATCATTTAAAAGTTCGGTAATGTATTGGCGGTACAACGGCATTTTAAAACCATTGCAGATAATATAGGTTTCTTTTGAAATTTTTCCCTGATCGTGTAGACTTCTTACAATAGGGATATCAAAGGAAGATGATGTTTCAATGTGAATATCATTTTTAAGGGCCTCTTCCAGTATGAAGGAAAAATGAGAGGATTTTGTACAGTAGCAGTACGTGTATTTACCGTTGTACTTAAAACGCTCCATGGCATTGTTGAAGGTAGCCTGGGCAAATCGTATATTCTCTGATATACGGGGCAGGTAGGTAAGCTTGAGCGGTGTCCCATATTGCTTAATAATATCCATAAGCGGAACATCATTAAATAGCAATTCGTGGTCGCGTACCTTAAATTCTTTTTGGGGGAATTCAAAGGTTTGTTCAATTAGTTCGCGGTAACTCTTCATTGTCGATGTTAGTTGTTAGTTTTTAGTTGTTGGTGGTGTTTGACCGGGGCCAATACGATCAACCAACAAGTAAAAAAGAGTGCAATATTGCCATAAATTTGCCATCTTTGCAATCCGATAAACGTTATGTTAAGTCCGCATTCCAACACTCTTTTCGCCCCGATTTATCGCGGGACGTACGCCATGCCCGACTACTAAGTACTGGCAGGTTGTAGCCTTTTTCATTTAGCATTGGTTTAAGTTTTTAGGTTTTATTTAAGTCTGTATTCCCGTGAAAGCGTTAAAAATTATAGAAGTTAAGTCTGAGATAGGAGCCGGTACCCGTGGGGCCAGCCTGGGTGTTGAGGCCATGAAAATTGCCAGTCTTGACCTTAAATCGGATTTTTTTAAGCAACATGAATCCGTTGAAGTGGAACACGTAAATGAGCTGTTGTTCGATGGGGCCAAACACACCCATGCCAAGTTTATTGATGGTGTTATGATTATGGAAGAGCGTGTTTGCCTGGAGGTTTATGAAACGGTTTGGGATGATTACTTTCCTTTAATTATCGCGGGTGATCATAGCACCGCGTATGGAACCATAGCGGGAATAAAAAAATCCAATCCCAGTTCACGCCTTGGCGTAATCTGGATTGACGCGCATGCGGATTTACACACACCCTACACAACACCATCAGGAAATATGCACGGAATGCCCCTGGCCATGGCCTGTGGTTTTGATAATCTGGAGTGCAAAATTAATGATCCGCGTGGTGAAACGCTTGAGTATTGGGAGCAACTCAAGAATGTAGGTATGCCCGGAGCAAAAATTAATCCGGAAGATATTGTTTTTATTGCCGTACGTGATTTAGAGAAACCTGAAAACTACCTGATCAACAAACACAATATTAACTTTATTGAAACGGAAGAGTTAAAAAAGTTCGGTCCGGCCGTAATAGCGCAAAAGGCATTGCAAATGCTTGATCATTGCGATCATATTTATGTTTCGTTTGATGTTGATAGCCTGGACAGCCGGATTTCAGCCGGTACCGGCACGCCCGTGCCCAACGGACTAACGGTGGATGATGCCAAAGTACTTAATGTTGAGCTGGCCAAAAGTCCAAAGTTGGTGGCCTGGGAAATTGTGGAGGTAAACCCTACGCTCGACAGTCAGAATCAAATGGCTGAAAATGCATTCGAAATTATGGAGGCTACATCCCAGTCGATAATCAACCGACCAGTATTGGCGGAATAAACTAGTATAATCAAGTTTGTATTGAAGAGATTTTTATATTTTCAGGAAAATATCTGAAGTATATGAATTGTGCTTTTTTCCGAACTCTTTGTAAGTTTCTTTCTGGAGTAATATTACTCTGCCTTCCTTTACGCGTTAGTGCGCAGACTGATTCAAATATTTCTAATGAATCAATCATGATCACCTTGGTAGTGGTGAGTGTGGCTGCCATTATATTTTTTATAATTCGGGCTAAGCGTAGACACAAGAAAGTTGGTGAGAAGGAGGCTAAACAAAAACTAGATGCGTTGCGCGCACAAGGGCAGGAGTTACACAGCAATCGCGAGGAGGCGCTCAACGCAGAAGATATTCAGGTTCTCCGGAAGTATGTTGAGCAAACCTCATGGATTGCGTTGATCATTCTGGGTTTATTAGGGATTGTTTTCCTGGTATTTATGGAAGGATTTGGGAAATTAATTGGATTAATACTACTGATTCTGATCTATCCCACAAGAAAGTACATGTTTAATGACCTTGAGCGGGTACTATCGGAAGGAAAGAAACAAGTGATTAGAGGTATTGTAACAGATCGTTTTACCACAACATCAGGAACAAGAAAGGAAAGAAGTACCCACTACTGGCTAACCATTGGGGAGGAAAAATTTGAAATTACTTCAGCAAAATATGGCGCATATGCAATTGGTGATGCCGCAGAATTTCATACAACTGACTATCCTAAGGGTAAACAATTCATTTTGCGGGATGAAAGATTAGAGGGTGCCGGACTACGATAATTCGCATCGAATAGGTCACGTTTCCTGTGAAATTCACTAATTTCGCCCTTCTTAAGATCTAATAAACAATCAATATGAGTCAACAACGGCCAATTTCTTCTTTTATCGAGAAGCATTATCTCCATTTTAACGCGGCAGCCCTCGTAGATGCCGCCAAAGGGTATAAAAAACATCT
>CAZQXC010000237.1:0-2886 GCA_964597075.1 uncultured Roseivirgaceae bacterium
CGGTTTCATAAAAAGGCATATCCAAAAAATGTATGTTCTTTTCAGGAATACCCACATAACGACAAGCTGCTTTTGCCTCTCCCCGTCTGATCAATCCTTTAATCATCATCACTTCGGGGCTATCCATTTGACCCGGCATTTTTTTCGTAATGGATTGAAGGACATTTTTAAAAAGCTGTTCACTCTTCATTTTAGCCAATCCAAATTGCTCGCTGAAATCATTGACAAAATCTGCGAAGCGAACAACATCATCATCAAATACGGCAATGTTGCCGGAAGTTTGGTACGCTACATGAACCTCATGCCCTTGATCAACCAGTCGCAAAAAAGTTCCTCCCATGGAGATCATATCATCATCCGGATGTGGAGAAAAAATAACAACCCGTTTAGGAAAGGGCTTAGCACGTTCCGGACGATTGGAGTCATCCGCTTTAGGTTTACCCCCTGGCCAGCCCGTAATGGTATGTTGCAATTCGTTAAAAATTTTGATGTTAACCTGATACGCTGATGCGAACGAAGTAACGATATCCCCCATACCATGCTCGCTGTAATCATTACTGGTCAGTTTGAGAATAGGTTTATTTAATTTTTGGCAGAGCCAAACCACTGCTTTCCTGATTTGCTTATCACTCCATTGTTCGAGTGAATCCAGCAGCCATGGAGTTTTTACTTTCGTTAGTTCTGAAGAAGCGGCCTCATCCAACACCACCAGTGCGTTTGCATGGAGTTGAAGAAACGAAGATGGATTTTGATCGGTAACAACTCCTTCCAAGGCTTTATGAACAATAGGAGCTTTTCCCTCGCCCCACGCGATCATAATTATCCGTTTGGATTTTAGTATGCTTCCTACACCCATTGTAAGTGCCTTTTTCGGAACATTCTCCTCTCCAAAAAAATCACTTGCTGCATCCATGCTGGTAATGTGGTCCAGTGTAATGAGTCGGGTGGTTGATTTTTCACTGGAGCCCGGTTCATTAAAACCAATGTGACCGGTACGACCAATACCCAAAAGCTGAATATCAATACCCCCTAAATCATCTATCCTTTTATCATACTTCCGGCAAAAGGCAGGAATTTTATCTCTGGAAATAGTTCCGTCCGGTATGTAAATGTTCTTTTTCGGGATGTCAATGTGATCAAACAAATACTCATTCATAAACCGAACATAACTTTGAAGAGCATCCGGTTGCATGGGATAATACTCATCCAGATTAAACGAATACACATTCCTAAAACTCAATTTCTCCTGCTGATGCATTCGAATCAGTTCGGCATAAACCCGGGTTGGCGTTGAGCCTGTGGCCAGGCCTAATACACAGAATTTCTTTTGCTTTTGTCGTAATCGGATAAGTGTTGCAATTTCCTTTGCTACAAAGCTTGAGGCTTCTTCAGATGAACCAAAGATTTTTACAGGTACTTTTTCGGGTGATGGGTGTGCCATGAAGTTGGTAACTTAATTTCAAAGAAAGTTAAGATGTACTGACTTGAGATTTTTCTAAAGAGTGAAATATTTAACGTTAATCCGCAAATATACCTAAACGTCATGCCGGCTGCTGAGCCGGCATCCCTTAATCAATTCGGGATCGCGGGTCAAAGCCCGCGATGACTTTCACAAATGGTTATGTGGTCTCTTTGCGGATTATCAGAAAAAATTTTATTAATCAGGTAAGTCGTCTCATGATCAATCCATTCACCAGATCAAAGAATGCAAGGGGATGCAAGGTGCGCCAATTCCCGATCTGCAGGGTTCCGCCCATATTAACGTATTGATCGATGCGGTATTTTCTGAATTCCTGTTGAATGAAATCCGGAAACGATACAGCCGCAATCCAACCCACTCCCCGTTCTTCATGCTGTTCGTTATCTTCTACTTCGTCAAACCACTCTTCATAGTACGAATCATCTGATCCATGAAAATTGAGAATATTTTCGCCAATCAAAATAAATTTATTGATACCAGCCGCCAACAGTTCGTCAATGATATTTCTTTTAAGGTGCATGATATCATTATTGATGGTGTCGTTCCACTCACCTATAAATTCAAGAATAACGAACCCGGTCCGGTAATCAGCATACAGGATTTTAATGTACAGCGTTTCTGAGCCCATGAAGTCCCAGGCTGGATCAATATAGTAACCGTAAATGGTATCAGTGTATTGCTCCAGGTTGTAGGTCTTCTCAAAAAAAGGAGAACGGGAATCTTCCGATGAATTGTAATACTTCAGCCAGTTGGAAAATGGTTCAATGTCATGCATGGCCGGTAAAACTATCAATCACTCTCCGCACACTTCCAAATTCCTTTAACAAAGATTCAGCTTTTTCCTGATCGACACCTAGCTCTTCCATAATCATGCGTGCGCCACGGTCTACAAGTTTATTGTTGGTCAGTTGCATATCCACCATTTTATTTCCTTTCACGCGACCCAGCTTAATCATTACCGAAGTGGAGATCATGTTCAGCGCAAACTTCTGTGCTGTTCCGGCCTTCATCCGTGTACTGCCCGTTACAAATTCAGGCCCCACAAGTACTTCAATCGGATAATCGGCCTGCTGAGCAACGGCTGTATTCACATTGCAGGTAACACACGCAGTAACGATACCCTGCGACCGGGCATGTTTCAATCCTCCAATTACGTAGGGTGTTTGGCCTGAGGCGGCAATTCCAATGAGAACATCTTGTGTAGTTATGTTGTGCTGAAGCAAATCCTTCCAGGCTTGTTCTGCATCATCCTCGGCATGCTCCACGGCTTTACGAATGGCCTGATCGCCACCGGCAATCAAACCAATAACTTTGCCCTGGGGCATGCCATACGTGGGCGGAATTTCACTTGCGTCCAAAATACCCAGTCGTCCGCTGGTGCCCGCACCAATATAAAAGAGTCGACC
>CAZQXC010000238.1:0-2874 GCA_964597075.1 uncultured Roseivirgaceae bacterium
AAAACAATATCAGGGTTCACGGCCTTCACCTGGGGAATAGCCCATTGCCAGAATTCAACGGGTACCATCTCTGCCATATCGCAGCGGAATCCATCTACATTCTTTTTGGCCCAGAACAGAAGAATGTCTTTCATCTTTATCCATGTATCAGGTACGGGATCGAAATAGGTTTGTCTACCATTTTCAATATCAACCCCATAATTAAGCTTTACAGTCTCAAACCATTCGTTAATACCAGGTCTTGCGGTAAACTGATCATTGCCGGTAACCTTAGCGGGAGTCTCATCAAATTTTCCATCTTTAGTAGGAAAACTATTGTCTGGACCAAGTGATACATAATCTTTTGGCACCACAAACGATTCACCCGGTAAATAGTAAAAGTTATTTTCAGGCTTGAACCGCATTTTCCTATCATCAAAATCTCCAAGGTCAATAACACCTTTAGGTTTAGCATCCGACTTATACGCCCGGGCTACATGGTTTGGAACAAAATCAATCAATACTTTTAAATCATGCCGATGTGTGCGTTCGATAAGTTGCTCAAACTCCTGAATTCGGTTGGTAACCGAAGTTGCAAGGTCTGGATTAACATCATAATAGTCTTTAATAGCATACGGAGACCCCGCCCTGCCCTTTACTACATCAGCATCATCAAGTGGTATTCCATATTTTGTATAATCAGTAAGCAGCGCATGTTCCAGAACACCGGTGTACCAAACGTGCGTAATACCTAATTGCTTCAGTGATACCAGCGCACGGTCATTAATATCCGAGAACTTACCTACACCATTCTCCTCCAGGGTTCCGTAGGGTTTATTTACCGTTTCCTTGTTTCCAAAGAGACGGGTCATAATCTGGTAAACAATAATCTTTCCGGACGATGTTTGCATAGAAGGTAGCGGAGGAATTTCCTCTTTCTTTTGGCTGCATCCTGCCAGGGCAAGAATGGCTAAAATAAGGGTAAATCGGTACATTCTGAAAGATAAGCAATGATATGAACTGACTACGTCTCAGCGCTACAAAATTTCATGCAAACGATTGCGATAAAAAATCATTATCAACCAAAAAACACGCGCAATTACCCCTTGAAAAAATGATGATAAATTAGACGATCCAGTATATTTACTTTCTGTCCTAATTAAACACCTTATGTACCTAAACATTGACGCAACAAAAGAAAATACCTTCGATGCAATAGTAGTGGGCACAGGCATGAGTGGTGGATGGGCCGCCAAAGAACTTACTGAAAAAGGGTTAAAAACTTTAGTACTGGAACGTGGAAGGGATGTGAAACACCCTGACTATCCTACGGCTACTAAAGATCCCTGGCAATTACCCTTTGCTGATCGGCCAACACCAGAAGATCTGGAAAAACAGGGAGTTCAAAACCGAACTGGTTATACTGTACGACAGTCTACCAAGCATTGGTTTGTAAACGATCTTGAAAATCCCTACTCAGAAAAAGAGGGAAAACGATTTGACTGGATGCGTGGCTACCATGTAGGGGGTCGTTCCATTATGTGGGGCCGGCAAAGTTACCGGTGGGCACCTATGGATTTTGAAGCCAACCTGAAAGATGGAATTGCCATCGACTGGCCGGTGCGCTACAAGGAAATAGAACCGTGGTACGATTATGTTGAAACTTTTGTTGGCATAAGTGGCCAGGCAGAAGGACTTGACTACCTCCCGGACAGCAAATTCATTGAACCCATGGAACTGAACTGTGTGGAGAAGGAATTAAAAAAATCAATGAAAGATAAGTTTGGCAGGGTATTAACCATTGGTCGCGTGGCCAACCTGGCTGGTCCCTTAGCCCATGATAAAAGTCCACAACGCGGAACATGCCAGTATCGCAACTTGTGTAGCAGAGGTTGTCCGTATGGTGCCTATTTCAGTAGCAATTCTTCTACTTTACCTGCAGCTGCGGCAACTGGAAATATGACCCTCCGTTCAAATTCTATTGTGTATGAAGTTCTCTACGATGAACAAAAAGGGAAAGCCACGGGTGTTAAGGTTTTAGATTCAGAAACGGGCGAACAGGTGGAGTACTACGCCAACGTAATTTTCCTATGCGCCTCTACTATGGGTTCCACCTTCATTTTAATGAATTCCAAATCCAACCGATTCCCCAACGGCCTTGGCAATGATAGCGATCAGCTAGGTCGTAATATTATGGACCATCACTTGGGTGTTGGAGCCAACGCTGAAGTAGATGGTTTTGAAGACCAATACTACTATGGCAGACGGGCAAATGGAATTTATATTCCACGCTTCCGAAACATGGGTAACGAAAAACGAGACTATCTGCGTGGTTTTGGTTATCAGGGTGGTGCAAGTCGCCAAGGTTGGAGCAGATTGGTGGCAGAGTTAAGTATTGGTGAGCAATTAAAAGAGGCTGTCACTACGCCAGGAAAATGGACTATAGGTATGGGTGGATTTGGAGAAGTACTACCCGATCCTACCAATCGGGTTACAATCAATCCTGATAAAAAAGACAAGTTCGGCTTACTAACGTTACTGTTTGATACGGAATTTAAGGAAAACGATTATAAGATGCGGAAAGATATGGCCACTGATGCGGCCGAAATGCTGGATGCAGCAGGTTTTAAAAATGTTCGCGCGTATGATAATCCAACACAACACGGTTTGGGTTTAGGAATTCATGAAATGGGAACAGCCCGTATGGGTAAGGATCCTAAAACATCGGTACTTAATAGATGGAATCAGGTGCATGCCTGTAAAAATGTTTTTGTAACGGATGGTTCATTTATGACATCAGCTTCTTGCGTGAATCCTTCACTGACCTATATGGCCTTTACGGCTCGTGCCGTTAACTATGCTGTTGAAGAACTAAAAAAACAAAACCTTTAATCA
>CAZQXC010000239.1:0-2874 GCA_964597075.1 uncultured Roseivirgaceae bacterium
CCGGACGGCCGTCGGCCTCGACTGATCCCCGTCCGGCGCCCTCGACGACGCAGCGCCTCGACCGTGCGGCGGCCGCGGCGGCAAACGGGTCGCGAACGGAAGCCGTGGAGGCGGACGTGATCGGCTGGGCACTGCGGCAGCTTCTGATCTGGGTCGGCGTCGCCGCGGTGCTGGCGCTCGTCGTCGGCGGCCGCGGCGATCCGCCGACGGTCGGCGCCGCGCCCGCCGGCGGCGCCCGGATCGCGTCGCCGGGGCCGGCACCCGAGCCGGCGGCCGCCCGATCGCTCACCTTGCGCGCCGGGGCGGGCGGCCATTTCCTGGTCGAAGCCGCCGTCGACGGGGTGCCGGTCAGGTTTCTCGTCGACACCGGGGCCACCCGGGTGGTGCTGAGCCCGGCGGACGCCGCTCGCGTCGGTCTGCGGGTCCGCGACCGCCACTTCACCGAGCGCCACCACACCGCCGGCGGCGTCGTCCGTGCCGCGCCGGTGACGCTGCGCGAGATCCGCATCGGTCCGCTGGCGGTGCGCGACGTCGAAGCGGCGGTCAACGAGCAGCCGATCGGCGTCTCGCTGCTCGGCCTCAGCTTCCTCGCCCGCCTCGACGGCTACCGCGTCGAGGGCGACCGCCTGATCCTCGCCTGGTGAGCCCCCGCCGCCGACGCGCGCGGCCGGCGCGAAACCGGCCGACGCTCCGTGCCGGGGAGTCGGGTCGGCGCCTGCAACGCGGCGACGCCGCGACGCCGAGCGACATCGCACAGGCCGAGCAGGTCACGCTGCCTCTCGTCAGCCGCTATTTCCGGCTCGCCTATCTCTCGCCTTTGGTCCTTGAGCGCCTCCCGATCCACCGCCATCCATGCGCCCTGCCGCTCGACAAGCTGGCAACCGCCGCTCTCGCACCGTGGGCCGAGCAGTCGGGCGTGGTGTTCGAGGATTAACTCCTCGTATCTTGCCAAAGAAAATTCATCGCAAGAAACGGGATGCGCACTTTGCTGCGGCCGGCCAAAGTAGACACCAGCGAGTCCTCGGAGTTGCTCATGTCTACGAGTGCCGTCACGAACCGTCCTATGACCGCCTTGGAGTGGAGCCTCCTTCTCACACTGTCCGTGCTCTGGGGCGGCTCCTTCTTCTTCGTCGGCGTCGCGGTGAGAGAGCTGCCGCCGTTGACCATCGTGGTGCTCCGCGTGGCGCTGGCTGCTTTAGCCTTGCTCGCAATCCTGCGGCTCATGGGCGTGAAGCTGCCGACGGAGCGCCGTGTCTGGACGGCGTTCTTCGGCATGGGCCTGCTCAACAACGTCATCCCCTTCACGCTGATCGTCTGGGGGCAGACGCACATCGCGAGCGGCGTCGCTTCCATCCTGAACGCGACCACGCCACTGTTCACGGTCGTCGTCGCTCACTTCCTGACCACAGACGAGAAGGTGACGGGTGGCCGGATCGTCGGCGTGCTCGTCGGGCTTGCGGGCGTTGCCGTGATGGTGGGCGGCGCTGCGCTTCAGACGCTCGGGCTCAACGTCATCGCCCAGCTCGCCGTGCTCGCCGCCGCCATCTCCTATGCCTTTGCCGGGGTCTTCGGCCGACGGTTCAGAGCGATGGGCGTAGCGCCACTTGCCACCGCTACGGGCCAGGCCACGGCCTCAAGCCTGCTCCTGCTGCCGGTCATGCTGATCGTCGATCGGCCATGGATGCTGCCCGCTCCGTCCGTGGGCGCCATTGCGGCGCTCGTCGGCCTCGCTCTGCTGTCCACGGCGGTCGCCTACATCCTCTACTTTCGTATCCTCGCGACGGCCGGCGCGACCAACCTGCTCCTCGTCACCTTCCTGATCCCGGTGACGGCGATCCTGCTTGGTATCTTCGTGCTCGGCGAGACGCTCCAGGCCAAGCATCTGATTGGCATGGCCCTGATCGGCCTCGGGCTGGCGGCAATCGACGGGAGGCCGTGGCAGGGAATCCCCCTTCCACGGCGACGGGATCTGATGGAGGTCGCACTGGCTCCTCTGATGTGGTTCGAGCGTGTGGTGGTCGGCTTCCTCGCCGCTCTGTGCTCAGTGTTCGGGGTCGAAGAGCTTGAGGATCGACAAGCGAAATTCGGCTCGCGGGCAACCGGTCGAGCTCTTCTCCAGTTCCCTGGGTTCTGAGGTGCATCATGCTGGCAGGTGACGAGGAACGGCTCTGGGGTGCGGTCCAGCGGCGCGACAAGGCCGCCGACGGCCGCTTCGTCTATGCGGTGCGCTCGACCGGAGTGTACTGCCGCCCGAGCTGCCCGTCGCGGCCCGCGCGGCGGGAGAACGTCAGCTTCTACGCCGATCCGGCCGCGGCCGAGAAAGCGGGGTTCCGACCGTGCAAGCGGTGCCGCCCGAACGAAAATCCGGAGGTGGAGGCGGCCGAGGCGATCCGACGGGCGTGCGAGCGGATTGAGGCGGAGGCGGAGGAGCCCGACCTGGAGACGCTGGCGCGTGATGCCGGCTACAGCCCGTGGCACTTCCAGCGGCTGTTCAAGGCTCACGTCGGCCTGTCGCCGAAGCAGTATGCGATCGCGCGCCGCAAGGCGCGGCTGCGCCAAGTTCTTGCCGAGGCGAGCTCGGTCACGGACGCGATCTACGCCGCCGGCTTCGGCGCCAGCTCGCGCGCTTACGAGGACAAGGGCGCGCTCGGCATGACGCCGAGCGCCTACCGCAACGGCGCCGAGGGCGAGACGATCCGCTACGCCTCAGCCAAGTCCAGCTTGGGGCCGGTGCTGGTGGCCGCGACCGACCGAGGCGTCTGCATGATCGAGTTCGGGGACCCCGACCAACTCGTGCCGGTCCTCACCCGACGCTTTCCTAAGGCGCGCATCGTCCGCGCGAACGGCGACCTCGCCGCGCTGGTCGAGCGCGTG
>CAZQXC010000240.1:0-2842 GCA_964597075.1 uncultured Roseivirgaceae bacterium
GACATTCTTCCGCCAAAAGATTTGCCCGCAACAAATAGGGGCAAGTCGGGAAAGAGCTCAATAGCTTTTTCAATGGCAGCAGCCACGGCTTTGTGTGCAATGGCCGGTGGATCGGGGCGCTTTACACCTAACTCCATATAGCGGAATTGATAGCGCAAAACCGCTAGGTTGTTTTCCAAGAGCTGTTCAGCGAGCTTTTCCAGAAATGGATGCGTCATGCCGGCTCCTGCTCCGTGAGCAAGTACCAGCACAGCCATCGGTTTTTTTGGTTGGTCGGCTATCGCTGATACTTTTCCGAGTTTATCAGAAAGTGTAATGAAAAGTTTTTTGTGTTTGATGGTACTTTTGGTTGATCTTCATTTTTTGTCAATACTCAAAAATATTTATCAAAAGTGTCACCCTTCCTTCTTTTTCAAAAATTAAGCATAATAGTATTACCTTCGGAATCATTAACTAAATATTTCATGGCATCAACAAAAATCACGGTAAACAATAATGGCTCATTAAAAATAGAAGGCGACTTTGAAATTGTAGACATGCAAGGCAATGCCTATGGTTTACAAGGGCGAACCTTGGTTTCGCTATGTCGCTGTGGGCGTTCTAATAACAAACCTTTCTGTGATGGTTCGCATAAAGGCCACCTTGAACACGAAGCAAAAGCCTTTGATCTGCCCCCGCGTAAAGTTTAACCTGCCGTCATGCGTAACAATTACCGGTCTGTTTACGTGGCTTTCGATCCGCACCCTTCATACAAAGGAGCATCAACTCATATTCATCATATGTGTGAGGTGCTGGCCGGTGCACATCCTACACTGTTGTTACTCACATTGAAAAGTAATCAGCTTCCAATCTGGACGGAACACATCCATCAATATTGTTTTGAATCGGATGAAGAAAATATACTGAAGCGCGCCACAGCGTTTATGCATTGGGTGAAGGAAATTCTCGATCAGCAGTACAACCTGGTTGTGGGTCACTTCCGTGATGTCTGGGGCGGCATGGCTGCGTTGGAATTTCCACACATGCGCACGGTGTTTGAAGTAAACGGACTGCCTTCTATTGAGTTGCCGTATCGTTTTCCGTACATCGCAGGGGAAACCCTGCAAAAGATTATGTGCATGGAGGAGCGGTGTTTGAATAAGGCCACTGTAGTGATAACACCTTCGCACACAACTAAACGGTGTTTGGTGTTGCGCGGTGTGGAGGAAGAAAAAATTACCGTCATTCCAAATGGCGCTGATGTGCCGGAAGCAGTATTGCCGCGCCCAACAGACCTTCCGGATAAATACATGGTGTACATGGGTGCGCTTCAACCCTGGCAAGGTGTTGATGTGCTGCTGCGGGCCTTGCGTTACCTTCAGGATTTACCTGTGCCGCTGGTCATTTGTTCATCCTATACCGAGCACCACGCAAAGCCTTACATTAAGTTTGCTGAAAAAATTGGCGTATCGGATAAGGTGATCTGGCGGTATCAACTGGATAAGGCAGCGCTGAACAGCGTGCTGAGGCATGCGCTGTTTTCAGTGGCACCCCTTACGGAATGCAGCCGCAACCTGGAGCAGGGTTGTTCGCCCTTGAAAATTCTGGAGAGCATGGCTTGTGGTACGCCCGTTATTGCTTCTCAAATTCCGGTGGTGGAGGAAATCATCAGTCATGATATTGATGGCATACTCTGTCGCGCAGATCGTCCGGCAGAATTGGCGCGCACCATGCGCATCGCCATTGATTATCCGGAGCGCACACGACAGATGGGTGAACAAGCCAGACAAAAAATTCAACAGCAGTTTACCTGGTCGCACGCACACCGGGCGTTGCAACAGGTTTATGATAATGTTCTGATCTTTTCTTTTTAACTTCCTCTGCCATGAGCATCAGCAAAGCCAATCAGTTTTACCAGGAGCTTACCCCGCAGCAAAAACATTTTGTCGACAACAAAGTCATCAATACCACCTTGAGTGTAAAACACTGGATTGGATTTTTGAGCAAAGCCAGTGCCTATGATGAATACAGCGATAAAGCCCGACAGACATTGTCTGTAAGAATGTCGTTAGTGACGGTAGGCATTATTGGCCTTATCATAATGGCGTTTGCGATGGAAAACTATTACCTGTTTGCGCTTCCTGTTATTTTGGGAATCGTTCTTTTTAACATGGCCCAAACAAGAAGCCACTTTGCCACACGCGATATCAATAATTATCTGCGTTTGTTTTTCATGCCCTTCCTGGAGGCTATCCGACATAAGGCCGGTGAAGAAACTAAACTTTCCGCCTCTCTTGATTTTCGCGATCCGTTTAAGGTGCTAACGCCAACGAAGGATGAAATTAAAGTTCATGGTCGTAAGCGTCATATCAACATTTACGAACCGAAAATGATCATTGCGGGTGTTACCCTTTTGGATAACTCATACCTGGAAACGGTGGTGATGGATGAGATAAAGAAAGTAAGTTACACCAACCCGAGAGGTAAGTCAAAATCGAAAACAAAAACAGTGCATCGTATTTTTATCCGGCTAACGGCAAACAAGAATGTGTATAAGCGCAATGAAAGAAGGATACCTCCACAGGTAGAGTTTAGCGACAACGCAGACAGTTACCTCTTCAAGCTCAAGGAAAAGAAAAAGGAGGATACATATGGTGTACTGAAGCCCAAGGAATTTTTTAATGAATTGGCAATGCTCTTCGGATTACTTCAGCCCCTTCACGGCACCGCAGCGCAAGGCCTCGTTACACCAGCAGAAGCAATGCCTGCAGCGGCAAGCGGTATTGCGGGCACCGGTAACCGAATAGCGGAGGCATTGGTGTGGAATGATTTGTTTTTCAACAGCGCTGATTACGACAGCGTT
>CAZQXC010000241.1:0-2839 GCA_964597075.1 uncultured Roseivirgaceae bacterium
TGTTTATGCCTTTAATACCGGCTTAAATTATAAAGGACTGAATCTGGGAAGTAGCAACTTTTCTGTTCTGCGTGAACCCAAAATTGCCATGCTGGTGGGTGATGGTGTGAGTCCATTAGATGCCGGTGAAATCTGGCACTTGTTAGATACACGTTTTCACATTCCGGTTAGTCTTGTTCCGGTAGATGTATTCAATCGAATCAACTACAATAAATACAACACGATTATCATGAGTACAGGATCTTATACAAGCTTGAATGATGCTGCCAAAGAACGGTTGCGCACCTGGGTACAAAACGGAGGTGTGATTGTCGGTTTGAAAACTGCACTCAACTGGTTGAATACTGCCGGGCTTGGAAAGTTCGAGATGAAAAAGGATGAGAAGAAAGATGAGCCAGCCAAACCAAAACCATATGCCGACATTGCCAACACGGTCGGAGCTGAAGCGTTAAGCGGAGCAATATTTGAAATCCAAGCCGACCTGTCGCATCCGTTATTCTATGGATACACTAACTCACGCTTGCCGGTTTTCAAAAGTGGTGCCCTTTTTATGGAGCGTTCAAAAAATGCCTTTGGGAATCCGGGGACGTTCACGGCAAACCCCTTGCTAAGCGGTTATATTACTAAGGGTAGTCTGGAGAAACTGAAGAATGCATCCTTTACTGGCAGTAATTCTATAGGTCAGGGACGGGTTATAGGGTTTACTGAAAATCTGGCCTTCCGGGCATTTTGGTTTGGCAGCAATAAAATGCTGATGAATGCCATCTTCTATGGACACACCATTAGCCCGGGTGCGAGCAGAGATCGTTAAACAAAAATATTTTACTCAACTTCATTAATTGTAACTCCTACTGAAGAAATCCAGGTGTTAATCAGCTGGGTTTCTTCGGGTGTTACTTTGGCTTCACGATGTAGCCAAAGGTAACTTTCCAACGGCATCCAGCCTTCTGTTACAGCTTCGGAAAGTTCCTCCAGTTTGTCGGTAGCTTTTTTGGAAGGGTAAGTCTTGAACGCTGAAAAATTCAAGTGCTCCTTTCCCTCTTTAATATGGGATGCCAGCCACCACCCCACCGGCTGTACATGAACATACCAGGGATACCGGGTATTGTTGCTGTGGCAATCATAGCATTTCTGAACCAGCACCTGGTGAACGGCCTCAGGCATTTCATACGTATTGGAAATGTCGGTTGCATCAATTCCCTCCGACTTGTTTCTTGTGGGTTGCAGTAATTGCATAACAACCACTACCAGCACCACTCCGATCAGTATTTTTTTTGTCATAAAACCTGATTTAGGCAATCTAAGATAATCACAGGCTTGCGGTTTTCCTATGTACCCGCTATCTTGATTCTTTCTGTGACCAAAAAACCCTATGAGAAAGCTATTTATCATCAGCAGTATTGTTGTTACTGCATTAATCCTGCTTTGGGCCTATTTCTGGATTGATGCCCTCTTTGCGTTCATCCTGGTGGCACCACTTATTTATATGGGTGTTGTTGACATGGTTCAAACCCGCCAATCGCTTAAGCGAAATTTTCCGTTGGCCGGCCGTTTGCGCTATGTGTTTGAAGATTTACGTCCCAAAATCCAGCAATACTTTGTGGAATCCGATACGGATGGAGCACCCATTAACCGCATCGATCGCAGCGTTATTTATCAGCGTGCCAAAAAACAACTGGATACTGTTCCCTTCGGTACGCAGCTCAACGTATATGCCGAAGGATATGAATGGATTACGCATTCGGTTACGCCATTAGATCACCACAAACTTGACCATAGTCCGCGTGTGTTGGTAGGTAATAAAGATTGCAAGCAGCCCTACTCCTCCAGTATATTAAATGTATCAGCTATGAGTTTTGGTTCGCTTAGCGGTAATGCAGTAGAAGCATTAAATGCAGGCGCTAAAATCGGAAGATTTGCACACAACACCGGTGAGGGGGGTATCAGTCCACACCACACAAAGTACGGTGGTGATTTAATCTGGCAGATTGGTACAGGTTACTTTGGTGCACGCGATGAGGCAGGGAATTTTTCTCCTGAAGCGTTTCGAAAGAATGCTACTCGCCCCGAAGTAAAAATGATAGAAATCAAATTATCACAAGGTGCTAAGCCGGGACATGGCGGAATTTTACCGGCCAAGAAAAACACACCGGAGATTGCGGCCATCCGTGGTGTAACGCCCGGTACTACTGTTTTCTCACCACCCTTTCATAGTGCATTCAGCACACCGATTGGCCTGATTGAATTTGTTAAACAACTGCGCGAGTTGTCCGATGGAAAACCAATAGGTTTTAAACTTTGCATTGGTCGTAAAAGTGAATTTTTAGGCATCTGCAAAGCGATGGTGCAACTCAACACCTATCCCGACTTCATTACTATTGATGGCGGGGAAGGCGGAACAGGCGCTGCTCCGCCTGAGTTCACCAACTTTGTAGGTATGCCATTGCTGGATGCTATTGCTTTTGCTGATGATGCGCTGCGCGGCTTCGGTATTCGCGAACACATTAAACTCGATTGCTCCGGTAAAATTCTTTCCGGGTTTCATATTTTCCGCGCGATGGCGCTAGGTGCTGATTTTGCAAACTGCGCCCGCGCGATGATGATGGCACTCGGCTGTATACAAGCGCTGGAGTGCAACAAAAATACCTGCCCCGTTGGCGTGGCCACACAAGATCCCTACTACGCCAAAGGCCTGGTGGTGGAAGACAAGAAAGCGCGCGTGGCCAATTTTCATAAGCACACGGTAGATAGTTTAGTTGAACTGCTTTCGTCTACAGGATTGGATAGTACCGAAAAGATTAACCGTACCCATGTGTACCGTAGGGTGTTTATGAACATG
>CAZQXC010000242.1:0-2817 GCA_964597075.1 uncultured Roseivirgaceae bacterium
AGCACATGGACTTACCGAAGTTGGATTGAAAACCGGAAAGCCAGTAATCTTTGGTGTATTGACTACCCTTACCAAACAACAAGCCTTTGACCGTGCCGGTGGAAAATACGGTAACAAGGGAGAAGAGGCTGCGCTTACGGCAATAAAAATGTTGGGGTTCTGATTAAATAAAAAGCCCCAATCAAAAGATCGAGGCTTTTCTTATATCCGATAGGATTACATATTCTTCACTACCTCTTGTCCAAATTCTGAGCACTTCAACAGTGTTGCCCCTTCCATCTGACGATGAAAATCATAGGTAACTTTCTTGGAAGCAATAGCGCCATCAAGTCCTTTCACAATTAAGTCAGCAGCTTCCTGCCAGCCCAAATACTCCAGCATCATTACACCAGAAAGAATTACCGATCCCGGATTTACTTTATCCTGACCAGCATATTTTGGTGCCGTACCGTGTGTTGCTTCAAAAATGGCATGACCGGTTACGTAGTTAACATTACCACCGGGAGCAATACCAATACCTCCAACAATAGCGGCCAATGCATCAGAGATATAATCACCATTCAGATTTAGTGTAGCCACTACTGAGTATTCATCCGGACGTAATAAAATCTGTTGTAAGAAGGCATCAGCTATGGAATCTTTTATCACAATCTTATGACCATTGTTATTGATCTCCATCCATGGGCCGCCATCCAATAGCGTAGCTCCAAATTCGTTTTTCGCTAAGTCATATCCCCAATCCCGGAAGCCGCCTTCCGTAAACTTCATGATGTTACCCTTATGAACGAGCGTGACATTTGGTTTTTTATGTTCAATGGCAAACTTAATAGCAGCACGAACAAGACGCTCCGTACCTTCTTTTGAAACGGGCTTGATACCAATACCGGAGGTTTCTGGAAACCTTATTTTTTTAAACTGTTTTGGAAATGACTCTTTGAAATAATTCAGGAATTTTTTGTTGTCTTCCGTTCCTTCCTGAAATTCAATTCCGGCATAAATGTCTTCGGTGTTTTCGCGGAAGATTACCATATCGGTTTTGTGGGGTTCTTTTACCGGAGACGGTACGCCTTTAAACCAACGCACCGGGCGCACGCAGGCATACAAGTCCAGGTCCTGACGAAGGGCAACATTTAACGAGCGTATACCGCCTCCTACAGGGGTTGTCAGCGGACCTTTAATTCCCACCAGGTATTCCCTGAAAGCAGCCATAGTTTCATCGGGCATCCAGCTTCCGGTTTTATTGAAAGCCTTCTCGCCAGCCAATACTTCCTTCCAGTTTATTTTGCGCTTACCACTGTATGCTTTCTCAACCGACTTGTCAAAAACAAGTTGTGAAGCCGGCCATATATCTACTCCGGTGCCATCGCCTTCAATAAATGGAATGGTTGGGTTATCCGGTACTGTTAATTTTCCGCTACTGATCGTAATCTTCTGAACGCTCATTTCTATTTATAATTAAATTTAAACTCCTTTAGGAGCCCCGAAATTAAAAAAATAGGCTTACAAATGAACAGCTTTTGTGTTTTGGGGCGTTTTTTGTTTGACGATATCCTTATGAAAAAAGTAATCCCTTTTCTGATCCTCTTTTGTGCCTTATCTGCCTATTCTCCCCAAAAGGCAGATAGCTTTATTTGCCTTCAGCCGGAGGAGAAAAAATTGTATGAGCTTATTATGGACTACCGGAAAAGTCTTGGGCTTGAGGTCATTCCCCTGTCGGCAAAGCTCACGCAGGTGGCACAAATCCACGCCCGCGATTTAAGCGAAAATCACAATCCGGCCAACGGAAAATGTAACCTGCACAGCTGGTCGAAAAAGGGAAACTGGAAAAGTTGCTGTTACACTGATGATCATAAAGAAGCAAAATGCATGTGGGATAAACCCCGCGAGATTGCCGGGTATGCTTCAAACGGATTTGAGATTTCATATTACTCTTCGGTTGGCGCAAATGCTTTAGAGGGATTGGAAGGCTGGAAAAAAAGTCCGGGACATAACCGGGTGATCATCAACGAAGGCACCTGGAAACAACTTGAATGGCGAGCCATTGGCATTGGCATTTATAAAGAATATGGTGTTGTTTGGTTTGGTAGTTTAGAGGATGGAGATTCTGTTGAGATTTGTAATTAGTACATCTCCTCCTTGTTGGGAAAATCGTTGGATTTAACATCGGTAATGTATTGGCCCACAGCTTGGGTGATTACAGTATACAGATCGGCATACCTGCGCAAAAACCGGGGTTTAAAATCCATATTGATGCCTAGCATGTCCTGCATCACCAATACCTGACCATCAACATCGGGCCCTGCACCTATGCCAATAACCGGTATATGCAATGCACTGGCAACCTGCTTCGCAAGCTTAGCCGGAATTTTTTCGAGTACAATAGCAAAGCATCCACAAGCCTCCAACAGTATAGCATCCTCCAATAGTTTAGTGGCCTCTGCTTCTTCTTTGGCCCGAACCGTATAGGTACCAAATTTATAAATGGATTGAGGGGTTAACCCCAAATGCCCCATCACCGGAATGCCCGCCATAAGTATTCGCTCAACAGAATCTTTCACTTCACTGCCACCTTCAAGTTTCACGGCATGTGCTCCAGCTTCCTTCATAATTCGTATAGCAGAACGCAGCGCTTCACCGGAACTTCCCTGGTAGGAACCAAACGGAAGATCAACTACTACCAACGCGCGTGTTATGGCCTTCACTACCGATGATCCATGGTAAATCATCTGATCAAGTGTGATGGGCAGCGTAGTTTCATTTCCCGCCATTACGTTTGATGCTGAATCGCCCACCAATATGATATCAATACCGGCACCA
>CAZQXC010000243.1:0-2767 GCA_964597075.1 uncultured Roseivirgaceae bacterium
CGTTCGACGGCGTGGCCGCCGCGTTCGAGTTCATGGGCGAGGTGGGCGCGGTAGACGGCGCCGGCTTCCTTCTGGGCCTTGTAGAGGTCGCGGCTGACGAGGCTGCCCCAGGTGCCGTCCCGGCGCGGCGCAGAATTGAAGATGAACGCGTGGGTGTGAAGCTGGGGATCGAGATCGCGGCTGGTGTGATGGTGGAACCGGGCGGTGGTAAGGCCCGCGACCGGCTCGCGGATGGCGCCGCCTTTGCCGCGCCGGGTGAACGCGTGGGTGTCTTCGAGATGGGTTGTAGCGGCGCGCACGGCATTGCGATGCGCGGCTTCGATTGTCTTTCGGTCAGCCTCCGGCGCGAGCGCCCACATCACCGAGACCGATTTCGGCGCCGAGAAGGTCATGTCCCAGCCCGGCGCGTGGGACTTGCCGATCTGAGTGAGGCGCGCGCCGGTCTTCGGGTCGTGTCCGTTCAGCATCGCCTCGAAGTCGCGCTTCGAGACCGGGCCTTCGAGCGCGAGCCGCTCCGCGCCGCGCCCGGCCCATTCTCCGTCGGCTTCGGCCTCTGTCTGCTGCTCGCCTTTGCCGGTGTAATACTCGTCCGACGCCATGTGCTTGAAATAGCTGACAGCGGCGGCGACCGACCTGCGCGCCGAGATCGAGGCGACCATCAGGCGTCGAAGTCCTCAGGCTTCGGTTTGCGGATGCGGCAGAGGTCTTCGGGCGTCAGGAGGGGCGTGGCAATCAAAGGACGTCGCCCGCCTGGACGTCTGGGCGGCGCGTTCCCGGTCGTCCAGTCGGCAGGTACATGCGCCTCGCGCACTGGAGGCAGAGCGACATAGGGAAGGTCGACCTCGTGATAATCCTCGCCGATCCCGACCAGCAGGACCCGAACGCCGCTGCGCCTTGGCCCGAGCCGCGAGGCGATCTCGGACGGCGTTATGACCGGCCGCATGGATGGCTGCATCGATATCGACTTGCTGTATTTGCCCCCGGAATAGCTCTCGCTGCGCACGGGCTTCTCGATCTCCTGAAGGCCGAGCGCGCGGCTGACATCTTCGGCGCCTTCGCCGACATTCATCCGGCAGATGATCTGGGTGCCGATCATTGAGGTCCAGGAACTGGTCTGGTCGCGCCCGTACCGGATGCGGATCTGCGAAGTGTCCTGCGCGGTCAGCACCACACAGACACCCTTCGACCGGCCAAGGTCGAGCAGGGCGGAGAAGTCGTCCATCTGCTGGAGTTGCGGAAACTCGTCGAGGAAGAGCCAAACGCGCCGCTTGGTACTTTCCGAAAAGGACGGGCTGCCGACATGCGAGGCGATGAGGCCGATAAGTCCGCTGATCCAGGCGTTCGACAATTGCGGATAGCGTCCGTCGCGCTGCACGATGATCGGCACCGTGGGTCCAGTTTCGGCAAGCCAGCGCGATGTTGGAAACAGCCGGTCATTGGTCTCGGCCCAGGCTTCGGCGAGCGCCTCGATACTATGCAGGTGCGCCTTGAACGTCGTCAGGATGCTCATCGTCGTCTTGCTCGATGGCTCGCTGAGGAGCTGGACGGCGGCCGGGTGATGCGTGCGGGCGAGGCCGAGCAGGGCTTCGGGCTCGAGGATGGCGCGGGCATAGAGATCCGCCCAGGTCCAGGCCCCCGGCTTTTCGGCCTGCAGGCTGACGACGCAGGTGACGAAGATCTCGCGGGCGGCTTCCGACCACATCGGATCACTGCTTCGCGGGATGAACCGTGACGCTAGCTCGCGGGCATCCTGACGCGTGCGGCAGTCGGCAGCGACATGCCAGATGGCGGAGCGCGCATCCTGCGGCGCGAGCAGAATGATGTCGCCCGGAAGATCGCGCGTCATGTCGCCCTTGGTGTCGAGCACCAATACATGGTCGCCGCGCTGCATGGCGGCGAGGATCAGTGACCGAAGCGTCTGGGTCTTGCCCGACCCGACGCCGCCGGAAATGAGGAAGTGACGCGTTTCACGGTCCCGGCTTAGCGGAATAGCCGGCGGGAAGGCGAGGCCCCGGCCGGACAGGCGGATCTCCGCGCGGGCGGCCCGTTTGAGCTCGGCGCACGCCTTGCGGCCCCGGTGCAGTTTGGAGCCGCGTATGATCTTGATGGGCGGGAGTTGGCGCAGGGCGCCCCCGAAAGCGGCAACACCGGCCAAAAGCGACAGGAATGCGCCGCCGCTGACCAGCGCCGCGTCGCGCTTGAACCGGCCCGTTACACCTGCGCTTTCAAGCGCGCCCTCGCACTCTGCCCAGGCAGCTACATCCTTAGGCAAGCCAATCATCGCTCGGTGCCTGACCTTGAAGCAGAATTGAAGGCCTTCCGACGGAAACACCGCTGCTGGCGCGCCGGGTCGGGGAAAACGCACGTGGTCCTGTTCGAAGCGTGTCTGGAAGGTCACGGCGGACAAGGTTCCCGTGATCGCACTGGCTGCGAGCAAAATGGTAATCTGCTTTCTATTCATGGCTGCCCCGATGCGGCTGAGCCTGACCGCTGAGCGCGGCGAGCAGAGCGTCGAACATCGACTCCAGACGTGCAAGCGAGGCCGAGTCCGTGCTGGATGTCTTGGCGACCGACTGCAGGTCCTGACTGATGGCCGCCAGGCGGCGCTCAATCTTGAGCAGCCGTTCGGCCTGAGTGAACGGGTCGCCGTCGGTGAGGCCGGAGCGGATCAGTTCGCGCGCGACGCCGGTTGGCGTGCCGGAAATGCGCCGGGCGCGTTCGGCGAGGTGGTCGATGTCGCTTGTCGCGAGGCGGATCGAAAGGGGCT
>CAZQXC010000244.1:0-2760 GCA_964597075.1 uncultured Roseivirgaceae bacterium
CTTCGCAATTTTATGGCCGACTTTGAACTTACTATGGGTTTGGCAGGCTGTAAGAACGTTTCCGAAATTACACGTGAAAGCCTTCACTAAGTACGTAGGATTTTGGAATTTGTTCGGTAATTTAGAAGCCTTAAATAACCGGGATTATGAAGCAAATGGGTTGGATAATGGCGTTGATTTTAACTGCGTGTACGTCCGCACAAATCAATCAGGCACTTGGAGATTTAAGTAAATCAACACCGTTAACGACTGCAGAAGTAGGCGAAGGGTTGAAAGAAGCATTGATCAAAGGTATTTCCAACGGCTCTGATCAAGCCTCTCAACTGGATGGATTTTTCAAGAATCCGCAGATTAAAATTCCATTCCCTCCGGATGTTAAGAAAGTTGAAGACAGGCTGCGTCAGATTGGTTTGGGTGGCGAAGTAGATAAATTTATAATGACGTTGAACCGGGGTGCTGAAGATGCAGCCAGGGAAGCCAAGCCTATTTTCATAAGCGCTGTCAGACAAATGACCATTCAGGATGCTTGGGGAATTTTACGGGGTGAAGAAAATGCTGCTACTGAATACTTGAAACGTACTACATCGGCCCAGCTTTATGAAAAGTTTCACCCTGTTATTGCCAACTCGCTCAATAAAGTTAATGCTACGAAATACTACGGTGATTTAGTTAGCACATACAATAAGATTCCGTTGGTGGAAAAGGTAAATCCTGACCTGAATGACTATGCCACGAACAAAGCTATGGATGGGTTGTTTTTATTGGTTGCCGGTGAAGAGAAGAAGATCAGGGAAGATCCTGTTGCCCGCACTTCTGATTTGCTCAAGAAAGTTTTTAGTTCACAGAAGTAGATTACCTTTTTATTATTTTTAATAGCATTGAATCCTGATTAACACGATTGACTATGACATTATTTGAAAAGCACGAAGCGTTGTTGAAGAAAGCGATTGAGGCACTTCATAAGCGCACATTCTTTGCGGCTTATCCAGAGCATCCGGCTCCTGCAATTTATGGGGAAACCGCTGATGCTGATGGGCAGGAGAAATTTAAAGCTTCGCTGAATAAGAAGTTCGAAGAATTGAAACAGAAAGGTGCAACAAGCTGGATTGGTGTTGAAGAATCGCCTTATACGCAAGAATTGCTAGGAATAAAGTATCCGGCTTTTTCAACAGAAACACTTATTGGTAAGGCCAAATCTGCTTATCATGTTTGGCGAAAAGTAAGCGCTCAGGATCGTGCAGGTATTTTAATTGAATCGCTTGAAAGGGTAAAAGCCAGATTTTTTGAAATCGCTTATGCTACCATGCATACCACAGGGCAAGGGTATATGATGGCGTTCCAGGCTTCTGGTCCTCATGCAGCGGACAGAGCCCTTGAAGCTGTTGCAGCAGGGTATGAAGAGTTACAGCGATTTCCAGCCTCAACAGTTTGGGATAAACCTATGGGAAAATTCAACATTCAACTCAATAAAGAATGGAGAGCAGTGCCTAAGGGTGTTTCGTTGGTGATTGGTTGTTCAACGTTTCCAACCTGGAATACAGTTCCTGGAGTCTATGCCAACCTGGTAACCGGCAATCCGGTAATTATTAAACCACATCCGGGAGCTGTGTTGCCTATTGCCATTATGGTTGCAGAAATTCAAAACGTGTTGATAGAAAATAATCTTGATCCGAGCATTTGTCAGCTAGCGGTTGATACATTTGATGCGATGATCACCAAGAAACTGGCTGAACATGCTGATGTGAAGTTGATTGATTTCACAGGAAATTCAACGTTTGGCAGTTACCTGGAAGCGCTGCCTGGCAAAATGGTATTTACGGAGAAGACAGGAGTGAATTCTGTTATTCTTGATTCTGTAGCTGATGTTGATAAGGTTGCTGGCAATCTTGCCTTTTCACTTTCATTGTACTCAGGCCAAATGTGTACCGCGCCACAGAATTTTTACATACCCGAAGGAGGAATTAAAACCGCTAACGGTACTATTACCTTTGATGAGTTTGCACAGAAACTTGTTGATAATATTAATAGTTTAGTCGATAATCCAAAAGCGGGACCTTTTGTGCTGGGTGCTATCCAAAATAAAAATACATGCACACGTGTTTTGGAAGCCGAAAAAATGCCGGGTAGAATTTGGTTAAAGTCGCGGACGATTGATAACCCGATGTTTAAAAATGCGCGCACCAACACACCTTTTGTTGTGGAGATTGATGCTTCACATAGGGATATATTTAGTGAAGAATTATTTGGCCCCATTGTTTTGTTAATAAAAACGAAGAATACCGATCATTCTTTACAACTAGCACATGAAATGGCTATTCATCATGGAGCAATTTCATGTGGGGCGTATACTACTGATGCTTCTGTTCGGGAGAAAATTGCTGATGAGATGGCGTTGGCGGCAACGCCCGTTTCGTTTAACTTAATCGGTGGGATTTATATGAATCAGAATGCAGGCTTTTCCGATTTTCATGTTACTGGCGGAAATCCTTCAGGAAATGCTTCGTTTACCAATCCGGAGTATGTAGTAAAACGATTTACGTGGGTAGGACATAGGGAGCCAGTAACTACGGGTTAAAACGACCCTCAGATGCCCATGCGAGGAATTCGCAGGCCGCAGCGGAGCGTGGATTGTTAACTTGACTCATTAAATTTTTGAGGTATTCTGGCAAACGTTCATGAATGATAGTGAGTCCGCTATCTTTGTTATTCCTTGAAAAGTTCTGAAGATTAATTGTCCAGTCTTAAAGGGGGTTAGTACAA
>CAZQXC010000245.1:0-2735 GCA_964597075.1 uncultured Roseivirgaceae bacterium
GAATTTTAGCAAAATCATAATTCGATAATTGCTTAATGAAGATGGTGGGTTTATAGGGGGAGTATTCCTTTCGGGCTCTGAGTTCCTTAAACTTCAAATTCAATTCCTGCTGTGTCATGTCGAACACTTCGCAGAAATTCGCAGAGTCCAGGCTCGTTACTTCCCGTTTAACAATTAGCAGGTCATATTCCGGAGAGTTATATACCAGCAAGTTTCCATTCCGATCGTAAATCAATCCACGAAATGGATACTCAATTTCTTTCATGATCGAATTACTATCGGCTAGCTGCGCATAGCGATCATCAAAAAGCTGAATAAAGAAGAGCTTCACCAGAAAGACAATTCCGGTTAATACAATAACAACCTGTAATATTTCTTTCCTTCCTTCATTCATGATCTTCTGCCTGGAAAGACGTACTCAATAATCAACATCACCAGCAATGTGTAACCCGTACTGGCAATAACTTTTATAAGGGTATGCCAAAAATAATCAAACCCACCAGCTTCTGTGTAAAATAATAGTATATGATGAAGAAAAATAAGTGGAAAGGCATAGGTGCTAAACCACTGAACACCGTTATTCGCCACACTGGGCAACGAATTGGCATCATACCCACCCTGTGGCGTTAATCCGGCCAGCCAGTAATTACGGACATACATGATAAATACACAGGATAATGCATGTAAGCCCATGCTGTCATAAAAAATATCAACTGCAAAGCCCATGATGAAACCAAGTGCCATCAATATAAGTGGATTCGTTTCCACCGGCATTAACAGCAAATAGCCAATGTACAGAAAGCAAAATGCCACATGAAACATGACAGCATTCTTGAGAATGAGAACCTGAAAAATCAGGTATACAAAAAATACCAGCACTTGTATGACAACCGATCTGTTCATCGCTTCATTTCTGGTATTTGCAGTTCAAGAGAATCAAGTTCATGAAGCAGGTTACTCTTCACTACGGAGACAAATGAAAGTTTCCGGAAATCCTGTGCCAGCTTAACGCGCAATTCATAAAATGGTGCTTCTTCGCGCAACTCAATCTTCTCTATGGTACCGATTAATATTCCTTCCGGAAAAACTCCACTGTAACCCGAAGTCATAACCGTATCACCTACAGCCACGTTTACATGCCGTGGAATAAAGTCAAACTCCACAACCTGCGGATCGCGTCCATCCCATTGAACGGTGCCAAAATGCCCGGTCCGTTGAAGCAGTCCTGAAACACGAAGATCAATATTCAGAAGAGAGGTAACTACACTAAAATGACCAGAGGTCATTTTTACTTTACCGACTACGCCATACGAACTGATAACAGCCATTCCGGCCAAAATCCCTTCCTTATTTCCCTTATTGATGGTGATAAAATTGGTGTAGCGGTCAGTAGAATTGTTCACCACCTTGGCGCTCACAAAATCAAAACGGTTGATGATTTCTTCATCCACATTTTTATCAGTAGACTGTAAGAGATTTCGTTGCTCAAGACTTTTTCTCAATCGCGCGTTTTCTTCAGCCAGTACAGCATTCACCTCGCGCAGCGAAAAATAATCACGCATGTTTTGCGAGAAGTTGTTGATACTCCCAACAAAACTATTGGATGAATTAAAAAACTGAGCCCCCTGATACTGATTGTTTTGAATAATCAGCCAGGCACAAAACAATTCCAGAACAAGGAAAGTAAAGAAGGCGCGGTATTGATAAAGAAATAAAAATATCCGCTCCATGGAATCATGTCATCAATACAGCACGGAATTGATGTAAATTTTTAAGTGCTGCCCCTGTGCCACGAACAACCGCACGTAGTGGATCTTCCGCCACGTGGATGGGCAATTTGGTTTTTAGGGCCAACCGCTTATCCAGTCCGCGAAGCAACGCACCGCCACCCGTCAGGTAAATCCCGCGCTCATAAATATCAGCTGAAAGCTCCGGAGGGGAAGTTTCGAGTGCTTTTAAAACAGCTTCTTCAAGCTTCGAAACCGATTTATCCAACGCAAAGGCTACTTCGGAATAAGAAATTTTAATAGTTTTTGGAATACCGGTCATTAAATCTCGGCCACGCACTTCGTAGTCATCCGGGCCGTCATCCAGTTCAGTAAGGGCGGAGCCCACTTCAATTTTTATTCGTTCGGCTGAACGCTCTCCAATCAACAGATTGTGCTGGCGTCTCATGTAATCCAGAATATCTCTGTTAAAGGTGTCGCCCGCCACGCGTATCGACTGATCGCAAACTATACCGGAAAGCGCGATTACGGCAATATCCGTAGTGCCTCCACCAATATCTACTATCATATTTCCTATAGGCTGTTCAATATCGATACCGGTGCCTATTGCTGCGGAGATTGGTTCATAAATCATGTATACTTCTTTTGCTCCGGCATGTTCGGCACTATCGCGCACCGCACGCTTTTCAACTTCTGTAATCCCGGAAGGAATACAGATCACCATCCGATACGAGGGCGGAAACAACCGTTTGCCTGTGTCAATCATCTTGATTAATCCACGAATCATCAACTCAGCTGCCTGGAAATCGGCAATCACGCCTTCCTTCAGCGGACGTATGGTTTTGATGTGATCGTGTGTCTTTTCATGCATTTGCATGGCCTCGCGGCCGATGGCTAATACTTTGTTAGCCGATTTATCCAACGCAATAATGGATGGTTCATCGACAACAATCTTGTCTTTGTAAATAATGAGGGTGTTTGCCGTGCCAAGGTCTATAGCAATGTCGC
>CAZQXC010000246.1:0-2711 GCA_964597075.1 uncultured Roseivirgaceae bacterium
GATTGATATTCTCCTAAACATTTTGTAAACTTTGTATTCACCAATACAAAGTACCATGAGTGTCGTTACCGATGTCGAAAAATGGGGTAATGCGCATCGACCGGGATTTCTGGACATTTTCAGGATTATTCTTGGCCTTTTCATTACCTACAAAGGTTTACAGTTTATTACCAGTATGGATGAACTCGAAACCACTGCCGCAAGTTTTAACGTTTGGTTTGCGGGTGCTACCTTAGCCCATTACGTTGTATTTGCGCACATTCTGGGAGGACCGTTGCTCGCCTTTGGGTTATTTACCCGAATTGTTTGTGTGATCAATTTACCAATTCTGATTGGCGCAGTAATTTTTGTGAACTATCCCAAAGGCTTTTTAAGTGTTGGCAATCACATGGAGTTGGAGATGTCCCTGATCGTGTTGGCTGGGCTGATCATCTTCATCGTATTCGGAGCAGGAAAATATTCCATTGACGCAAAACGTAGAAAAGAGGCTGAGACCGAAATGAGTAAGACCTAAGACAAGAGACGTAAGTAGTAAGATTACCTATTTACATTATTAGATCATATTTCTTATATCTAAAGTCTTACGTCTGTCGTTAGGCTCGCTTTAATTCAATAATAGTTAGCTCAGGGGGAATGCCTACGCGACCGGGGTAACCGATGTATCCAAACCCACGATTTACATACAGGTATTGTTGACCCTCCTGGTAAAGATCAGCCCATTGCTTATACACATATTGGGATGGACTCCATTTAAAACTTCCTATTTCAACGCCAAACTGAAATCCGTGTGTGTGTCCAGCAAACATCATATCAATATCTTTATAATCAGGTCTTACCTGGGCATCCCAATGGCTCGGGTCATGGGAGAGTAAAAGCTTTACAGCAACTTCATCGGTATTGGCATAGGCCTGATCAAGTTTTCCATATTTTGCAAACCTACCGGCTCCCCAGTTTTCTATGCCAAGGATGGCAAGCTTATCGCCATTCTCTTCGAGTATCCTATTTTCATTCATCAACAAATCAAAACCCATTTGTTTATGCACAGAGACCATATCGCTGAAATTTTTCTGCTTAGCATGTGTTGAAGACCACGAAACATAGTCGCCATAATCGTGATTGCCAGTAACCGAATATACTCCCAGCGGTGCATGAAGTTTGCTGAACAAATCCATGTAATCCTTCACTTCACTGGTTTCATTATTCACCAAATCACCCGTAAAGAAAATAACATCAGGTTTTTCTTTCAAAAACATTTCCACACCGCCTTTCACAGCGGTTTTACTAAAGAAACTACCGGAATGAATATCCGATAGTTGCCCAATGCAAATACCATCAAAAGACTTTGGAAGATTCGGCAGGTAAATAGTTTTTCTGCGAATACGGTAATCGTGCGCTCCGGATACGATACCGTACGTCATGGCGGCAAATGGTATGGTGGCCGTTATCACCGCTGCCTTGGCCAGAAACTCGGAACGGGGAATAGTATTGCCTGTTGATGGTGTGTCAGAGCCACGTTGAAAATAGTCAGCCATCCAGCGAATTCCCCGTTGTACATCATCAATCAAAACAAATAAAACTCCAAAAAGCTTAGAACAGTAAACCATTATAACAGCAGTGAGCACAAGGTTGCGCAACTGCGAACCGTATTTGTATGGATCACCGTAAGTATACCAAAGTATAGCCGTAAATGTAAGTGCTGTAAAAATCCAGAAGCCGTAGCGGAGTGTAGTTTTATAAACTACCGACCAGTCTTTACTTACAGTAACTATGGCCTGATAAACATACAAGTCAATCAGCACAAGAATACCTAACAAAATGAAGAGCAACATAAGCTTGGCCATTAATGAATTTTAAAACCATTGGATCCGTTTACAAGTCCCTGGTTTGTGCGGACACAAACCAAGGATTAAAGTCGACACAGACCTGGAATAATATTTTTAGGCTATTCCCAATTTGCGATTCAACTTCTCCACCAACAAGTACATCACCGGAACTACCACAAGTGTTAAGAATGTAGCAAAGGCCAACCCATGAATAATCGTCCATGATAGAGGACTCCAGAACATAACGCTGTCACCTCCAATATAGAAGTCAGCATCATAGGAGTTCAGAAACTTGATAAAATCAATATTGATACCGATCGCCAACGGCATTAACCCTAATATGGTGGTAATGGCTGTTAGTAATACCGGGCGCAAGCGTGTTCTCCCTGCTTCCGCAATGGCACTTAACACAACATCCATCGGCAATTTTTCAATGCCCATTTCTTCTTTAAAACGCTTCTTCTTTAACTCGATAAAGTCGATTAACACGATGGCATTGTTCACCACCACACCGGCAAGTGAAATCAGTCCTACCATGGTCATGATCACCACAAAGTCCATCTGAAAAATAACCAACCCAAGAAAAACACCTATCGTGCTGAACAACACAGAAGTCATAATAATGAGCGGAGCCGTGATTTTATTAAACTGAGCAACGATAATCAGGAATATGATAAAGACAGCCAATGCGAGGGCACCGGATAAGAAACTCATTTCCTCCATTTGCTTTTCCTGTTCACCACCAAACTTAAAGGAATAACCAGGGGGCATTCGATAATCGACCAATAACTCTTTAATCTGATCATTGATTTCGGTGGCATTAAATCCACCCAGTACATTGGAGCTGATGGTAATAACCCGCTTCAAGTCTTTTCGCTTCACAGAACC
>CAZQXC010000247.1:0-2677 GCA_964597075.1 uncultured Roseivirgaceae bacterium
AAGGACATTCTACTGTTTTTGAAAGGAATATAAAATGAAAATAGCCAATATTAGTACCTATCCTCCCCGTGAATGCGGCATTGGAACGTTTACTCAGAATTTGTTGCATTCATTAATTGATGCTGACCAGGAAAGCCATCCCGCTTCGGGGTTTATTGTCGCCATTAGTGATCATGAACAAATCTTTCCCTATCCACCCGAGGTTAAACTAATCATTCAACAAGAACAGCAGGCCGATTATCTGGAAGCTGCGAATTTTATAAATGTAAGTGGCGCTGATCTCTGTATTCTGCAACACGAGTTTGGAATTTATGGTGGACAAAACGGTGTCTATGTTCTGCCTTTTCTGCATCGGCTGGAGATACCGGTAATCGTGATACTCCACACCGTACTCAATCTCATTATTAACCATTCCGGAACTCATAGGCGATTGGAGCAGATTATCAATCAATCCTTGAACAAGGAGGTGGTCATGATACTGATGAGAAAAATTCAATATTGGTGGCTGCGGTTATGGCAATATTTTCGAGACGAGCGTTCATAAAATCTAACGCAGCATCGCCACACAACTTGTCCCGACACAGTCGGGATTGTGCAGGCCCCGCCTTCGCTATGCAACGGTCGGGCAGGCACACTTCCCTGCCTTCATTTCGGCAGGCAAGCCTCCCTCCCGATAGGTATCGGGACCAAAGCCTACCCAAATGTTTCATCCCGCTATTGCGGGAGAGTTTTAAACCCTGACCTTAGCGTCAGGGTGGCGCTGCTTCCCGCTATCGGGAGAACAGGCCAGCCTGGTATAAAGAATGAAGATTGAGTTAATGAAAACCTGCGCTCAAAAACTTTCTCATGAAATTCGGTAAGCCATGCCTTCGCGAGGCGCTTCAGCTTGGCGGGCCCGGATGCCCAAGCTACTTAACTTAACCTGCCTTTGCCGGCAGGCAGGCGCAATAACATCATATAACTTATTCCTAGCTTGAACCTGAGGGAGGGAGTCGTGTAGCTAATTATAGCTGAAATGTAGAACCGACCGCTTCAAAAGTGCCTTTAATATTAATTTTATCTCCGGTTGAACTCATATCGATCAGGTTCAGATCAACTTCTCCTTTAATTGAAGTACTATTAACCTCAGTTAATTCTATTTTATTTACCGCTTCAGAATCGATGGAATAACCGTTATCCTTATCGCCATAAACTGCAGTTAAAAACAGTGTTTCATTTTGATCTCCTGAAAAAGTATAAGTTCCCGTTGTAAATAACTTTCCATTATCACTGTCAAGTAAGTTTATCGAAACTACCGTTTCGGTAGTTCCAAAATTACCAATACCAAGTTGTAACCCACTCGATTTTTGTGCCTGAATTGCAGTATGAGTAAACTCTACTACATCGTGCTTTATACTGGCAGAAATTGCTCCTGATATGGTTAAGGAGGTTTTTCCTTTTGGTTCGGGTATAATATCATCACCGCTGGTATCACAACCTTGTAATACCAATACTGTGAGTACTGTTAAAAACAAATACTTAATAGCTTTTATCATCATTGCATCAAATTAAAATGGAGTTGGCTTTAGAATCGTTCAAATTTCAGGAATATATGAAAAAAAGTATATACATGGCAATTATACACAGCAACACACTTTATGCAGGCCCTGCCTACCGGCAGGCACACATGCCAACGCTAAGACCAAAGCCTACCCAAATGTTTCATTATGGATTTGCTGGCTATGGCATACCGAGAATTTAATCGCCTGGGACTGAATAATGACAAGCGTGTAGTTACTATAAGATCAGATCTATAATCTGTGTGTTGGTTTGTGGGCGGGAAAGTTACATATTGGTACTGATCTTATGTTAGAAGTAAATCCATCCCACGGGCTTGCGGAATAGAAAGTTGCAAGGGTTCCATCTCCTTTGTCGGAGTTGCTGGTAAAAAAATCGCAATCCTCCCCTGTAGCATTGGTCTTCTCAGGAGAATAGAAATCAAGGCGCCCTATCCATGACCTTCTTCGGACTGTCTCCATCAGTGTGGTCCTTTTGTGATACTTCTGTGATATTCGTATTATAGCTTTACCAATTAACCGGATTATCAAAATGAATAAGGTACTCATTGTTGAGGACGAACAAGAAATTGTCGATTTGTTGACCATTCATCTTCATGACATGAATTGCCATGTCGACTACACGTTAGATGGTAAAAGTGGTTTTAACAAAGCAAAAGAAAATGCCTATGACCTAATCATTCTTGACCTTATGCTACCAATTATGAGTGGCTTGGTTGTATGTCAAAAATTAAGAGCACTCGACAATCTTACGCCAATCTTAATGCTAACCGCAAAATCAGAAGAGTTCGATAAAGTGCTAGGATTGGAATCCGGTGCAGATGATTACCTCACCAAGCCTTTTGGCATTCGCGAATTAATTGCTCGCATTAATGCAATCTTTCGTAGGCGAGATCAAATAAACCAAGTAAAAGATTCGCATGAAAAGCTGAGTTTTGCGGAACTTCAGATAGATGTGAGCCGAAGAAAAGTAGTCATTGAAGACAGCCGGATTGAACTTACTCCAAAAGAATTTGACCTCCTCGTCTTAATGGCAGGAAACCCCGGAAAAAGCTACAGCCGTAAGCAACTTCTTGATCTTATATGGGGATATGAATTCAATGGGTATGAACATACTGTAA
>CAZQXC010000248.1:0-2669 GCA_964597075.1 uncultured Roseivirgaceae bacterium
TTATAAATAGGGTCTTTTTTACGGTAATCCGTAATTACCGGCTCATAAGACTCCACCTCATCTTCTATGTCCTCATCGTAATTCACATACTTGGGTTGCTCGTATGTTTCGTACTGCGGCTCAGCTCTAGGGGCTTTGGCTTCCGTAATTTCCCGTAGCAAATCTTCGAATGATATTGGCTTTTGTGTCGGTTGCTGCGATCGGGTATCTGGCCTGAACTGTGGTGTAGCGGTCTCCTGTCTTTGTGCAGGTCGTTGAGGTGGGGGCGCCTGCTGCTTTGCCTTCTTCCTAACTTGCGTAATCAGGTAGATTACGCCAATGATTACGTAAAGCCAAAACTGTAGATTATCCATACTCAGCAAATGTATTTAAATTTATTGAATTCTCATTGAAATTATACTATTCTAAAGGCTTTTAACACATTCCATATATCAAGGAAGGTATGCGCTTGGCTTGTGTACATTTCATTTTATCTTTGCTGCCTTCATTTTTTTAACAACCACATTTAGCGACATTTATTCATGCAATTAGCCAAGCTGGAGATTAAGGGTTTTAAGAGTTTTGCCGATAAAATTGTCATCAATTTTGACGAGGGGATTACCGGGATTGTAGGGCCTAATGGCTGCGGTAAATCCAACGTTGTGGACGCCATTCGCTGGGTATTGGGCGAACAGAAAACCAGTGCCCTACGCTCGGAGAAAATGGAGAACGTGATCTTCAACGGCACAAGCGGCCGCTCTGCGCTACAAATGGCCGAAGTTTCGCTCACTATAAACAACACCAAAAACATCTTACCCACAGAATATTCGCAAGTGACGATAACCCGCAGACTGTACCGGTCTGGCGAAAGTGAATATTTACTTAACGGAGTGACCTGCCGGTTAAAAGACATCACCAACCTGTTTATGGATACCGGTATCGCTTCTAACAGCTATGCCATTATTGAATTAGGCATGGTCGATGATTTATTAAATGATAAGGATCACTCACGCAGAATGCTTTTTGAAGAAGCAGCAGGAATTTCAAAATTCAAAAAGCGTAAAAAAGAAACCCTTAAGAAGCTCGAAGATACCGATGCCGATCTTGAACGCGTAGAGGACTTGCTCTTCGAAATTGAGAAAAACATGAAGAGCCTGGAGAAACAGGCAAAGCAGACAGAGAATTATTATAAGATTAAGGAAGAGTATAAAGAAAAGAGTATTACGCTTGCTAAAGTAGTGGTGAATCAGCAAAAGCAAAAGTTCGATACCCTCCAGCAGCAAATCCAGGAGGAAAATGATCGTAAACTTCTACTCACAACAGAAACCGCTGAAAAAGAAGCGCAGATTGAACAGGCCAAAGCTGAGCTGATTACAAAGGAGAAGACACTTTCCTCGCGTCAAAAATCAATCAATGAGTTCGTAACCAAAATCAGGCATTACGAAAGTGAAAAACAAATTAAGAACGAGCGTTTAAAATACCTCAACGATCGTGCGTCTAATCTTCGTGAACAAATTGAGCAGGATAAGAAAAGCAATGAGCGTGCACGCTTTAGCATCCAAAGTCTTGAAAATGAAAGAGATGCAGCGAATCAGATTCTTGCGGAGATAACACAGAAACTTGACCTTCTAAAATCGGAATACGAAGAACAAAAATACGCTACCGCTACCCTTCAGACTGAAGTAGATGCCTTGCGCCAGGTTCAACGCGAAAAACAGGAAGAAAGCTTCCAGACCAATAAGGCCGTTGAGATTCGTGAAATACAGGTAAGCTCCTTCAAACAAGAACTTGATCGCACTGCAACCGACACTAATAAGCAAAGTGAAAGCCTTGTAGAATTTGAGAAGAAACTGGTTGAACTTCAGCAGGAAATCAATGTCAGAAATACGGCTCTCGAAAATTTACGAAAAGAAGAAGATGACAATTTGAGTCGGATTCACTCAATGGAAAAAACCATTGAAATGATTCGGGAAGAGATGACTTCGATTGGCCGGAAACTTGATGCGCGTCAGAATGAATACAACCTTACAAAATCATTGGTAGAGAACCTGGAAGGTTTTCCGGAAGCCATCAAATTCCTAAAAAAGAAAATCGCTAAAAACGCTCCGCTACTCTCCGATATCTTAACCTGTCCGGAAGAATACCGCGTCCCTATAGAAAACTATTTAGAGAATTACCTCAATTACTACATTGTTGAGCATGAAGCGGAAGCTTACGAGGCCATCAATATTTTAAGTGATGCTTCAAAAGGAAAGGCTAACTTTTTCATTCTGGATTCCTTTGAAAAATTTGACCCCACGCCTACCCGCATTTACGACAATGCTTTCCCGGCAACGCAAATTATTGAATTTGATCCCAAGTACCGAAAACTTATGTCCCATATTCTGGACAGGGTCTATGTATATGAAGGTGATGTTAGGGGAATTCCGGCTGACGATGACAATACCTTTATTACCAAAAGTGGGAAATTAACAAAGCGTAGATTCAGCCTATCGGGTGGTTCTGTAGGATTGTTTGAAGGAAAGAAAATCGGTCGGGCAAAAAATCTTGAGAAACTGGAGAAAGAAATAAAAGAGCTTACCGGCAAGCTGAATGAAACCCGCGAAAGCCTAGTACAACGTCAAAGCGATCTGGAGAAATTAAGGAATACCAGAATACGCCAGGAAATTGAAGAGTTGCAAAATGGTATT
>CAZQXC010000249.1:0-2669 GCA_964597075.1 uncultured Roseivirgaceae bacterium
CGGCCAAGCGTGGAGCAATGCCATCACTCAGGGCATGCGCGATTGCCACCATGCCAAATCCAACACCAAGAATCACCATGATATCCGTGAAGCCAGGTATGCGTGCTGAAGCGGCTTGTTGGTTTTCAATTCGATTTTGGAGGTCTGTAATCGCCGAATTGTCTGCTTTCAACTTTTTGTCGAGTTTAGCGCTTATACCAGCACCGAATAGCAAGAATGCCATCCAAATATTGGCTACGAATACGTCCACCACGATCATAGCGCTGAAAAGCATATCACTCGCTCCATATATTTCTTTCATAGCAGTTTGATTGGCTCCACCCCCTATCCAGCTACCCGCTATGGTGGCAAGGCCACGCCATATGGCATCAGGTCCCTCCCCTTGAAGTAGGGAGGGCTCTATTAGTGATACGAGGTAAAGCGCGATAGGAGCACCAATTACAATGCTCACTGTAGCGGTAAAAAACATGATAAGCGCTTTGGGCCCAAGGCGTAAAACACCTCTGAGATCGATATTTAAACACAGCAGCACGAGACTGGCTGGAAGTAAAAAGCGTGATGCCATGTGGTAAAGTCGCGCTGTAGAGTCATGATCAAAAAGACCTATGGAATTGAGTATCGCCGGAATAAAGTAGCACAGCAGCAATGCGGGTACATATTTGTAGAATTTAGCAAAACGTGGTAGTGAATGTGTCTTAAATATTGTTGCCAAGACCACGAGAAGGATTCCAAGTGAGATTGCATCATTGTTTATTGCCATGTTGTACTGATTTTTCAGTGAAGCGCAATAATAACGATAATGGTTCAGTAAGCCTTGGAATCAGCTAAAAGTAAAAACCCCGCGACGTCTGTCGCGGGGTTGAAGGTTGCTGTAGATTAACTATTACTTCTGCACAACCAGTTTTCTGGCACCAATCAACTCACCATCGGAGATGATATTGACGGTATAAATACCAGCAGCAATCGGTTTTTGGAAGTTTACAGCCGCGATGAGTGAAGACCCGTTGTTCGCGAAATTTTCGCTGTGAACTTTTTTACCGTAGATGTCAAATACCTCAATGATGAATTCATTTTGGGCATCGGTGAGGTTATTCACAGTGATCATCACCTCATCACCCCTGCTTGGGTTGGGGTAGAGGTTTATTCCATACTGAGAAGTGAGTTGATCGTTCTGGGCCGCGGGTTGAGTAACGATACCTGCTGATCCACCTGCAATGGTTATTTCGCAAGAGTATCCATACGTACCTACAAGTCCACCAGAACCACCGAGCACTTGTACAGCGTAGGTGTCGCCTGGAATTAGATCCTCTACCCAAGTGAGCTGAATGGTTCTCAATCCGTCATCACGGGTGTAGAACAAGTCTGGCTGGGTAGCGTCGCTTACATTGGTAAACCTCCATGTGTAGAACTCAGCTGCGCAGATTTCCACCGCACTAAGCACCTGGCTGAGTGGATAGGTAGCACCACAAGTATTGATGTTGGTGTCTACTCCGGTTTCAGGTACACTGTTGTTCATTGCAAAGAGGCGCACCAGGCCGAAAGGACTCCACTGACCGAGTGTATAGGCACGCACCCTCACTGCATAAGGCGATCCGAGGTTGAGTCCGGGCACATCTTGCAGCGGCAAGAATCTGTTAGGAGTGGTGTAGATAATTACATTGAATCCATCCATGATTTTCCACCTGTAGGCTTGGGCACCGGGCACGTTGTCAGCTTCGAGAATATCGCACATATCGTAGAATCCGAGCGCGAGTTCTTCTTTGAGCTGCGTGGTGAGCGGCGTAGCACTGAAGCCAATGGTACACGCATCGCCATAGTTACCCCAGTTTGGCCCTTGGTACATCTTGGCACGTGTGCGCACAGAGTAAGTACGACCGTACTCTGCTTGTGGGAACCACTCCAACTTGAAGTTGGGGTTAGACCCATTGAGCGAGAGGATCTCGTAGGTATTGAATGGCGCTTCGAGCTCAGTGAATTCAAAGTACCAGTTGCTGAGCAAGAATTGGTTCGGTGGCAAGTCCGTGCGGATGATGTCAGCCGGCGTATAGTCGAACACTTCACAATCCTCTTCCTTAAGCTTGGTGAAAGGAATGTGCGCTACAGCTACGCTGTAATCGAGGTTGCCTGGCGTCCCAGCCCCACCATGGTACACCCTGAAGTAGTAGGTTTCACCTGGAGTGGTGTTGGTGAGGATCACGATTTCGCGCTCTCCGGCAGGCTCGTCATTTTGGCACACGGACAATTCACCGCCGCACTCGTCATACACCTCCACCGCTGCATCGAAGTCTTCAAGACCCCATGCGCGGATGTACATTACCGTGGCCACTGATTCAAATGCGAACCACTGGTCTGGCTGTACATTGCTGGCATTGGTGCATTGCTCCACACCCGAGGCAGTTTCACCAATCATGGAGGTGAAGAATTCGCTCTCGGCAAATGTGGGAAGCGCAGTGACCACAGTTGCATTGTCGCAACCGCTTGGCTCATCAAATTCAGGCACAAGCACTGCATCAATCACGTGTACTACACCATTGCTGGCAAGCAGATCGGCAATGATCACTTGTGCATCGTTGATGAATACACCATCAGCATTGATGGTAACAACCACATCAAGTCCAAGCAAGGTTGTGATCTCTTGACCGTCTGAAAGATCGGTAGAAAGCGCAACA
>CAZQXC010000250.1:0-2647 GCA_964597075.1 uncultured Roseivirgaceae bacterium
CTTTGGAACCCATGCTTACCCTACCCATTGATGGGTCTGAATTGGCGATGGAATTCCTGCTACAAAAGATGAAAGGAACACGAAATAATCAGGAGTTTTTGCTATCGATGAATGGATAAAGTTAATTAGCCAATTATCAATGATTCAATCAGCCAATGGAGCAATCTATTGGCTGATTTTTTTAGACGCGATTAAGCTTAGTGCTTTACCAACCGCTTTGTTACTGTTCTATTACCTATTGTGATTTTAAGTAAGAAAATTCCACTAGAAATTTCGCCCAAGTATAGGGATGAATCTACAATGAAACCCTCCATAATTTTGGACCCTTTGGAATCTATTAAAGTGAAGTGTCCGCCAAAATAGATATCTTCAAACTTAACATGATCAATAACCGGATTCGGAAAAAGTCCAAAATTTTCACTAAGCCCCTCGTCAATACCAACGACTACCCCATCAATTAAGAAGAATTGTGTCTCTGCAAAGGGGGAGGCTAAGAATGAATTATCAATCGCTTGAACAGACCACTCGTAATTTCCTAACTCTAGGTTAGTGGCTTTAAAGGTTCGGACAAACCCTGCATTCCCGCGCTCAACAAGAAGTCTTTCTCCTGATTCAAGGCTCAGAGAGGGGATTACAATATTTCCGTTCTTTTTGATCACAACACTATATGAAATGGATTCCTGATTTGTAAGGTCATCTGAACTACTATCCCATGAAAGCCAAGCGGTACTGCCACTCGTTGCTGAAGTTAAATTGGTTGGCATTTCTGGAGGGGAGTTATTCGATGTCGTCCTTCCCCCCTCATTATCGGCATCATTTAGATAGACTGAAGCAACCAAGTCAAAGTTCTCGTCTTGACCATTTATAATAATATCAAGATAACCATCATTATTGAAATCTGCCCAGCCACCAGATGCTTGACCAACTCCACTGTCAGAGAACACCTCCTCAAAATCGAGATTATTGTTTTTAAAAACCTTGAATATCTTAGAACCGCCAATGGAATTACCAACGATAAGGATATCAGCCAGGCCGTCCCGATCAAAATCACCCCACTTGGCAAAGCCTTCGATTACTCCCGGCAATTCAATATCACTTAACCGAAAGCCTGTACCCTCATTTATATAAAGTTGTGTTATGGGCTCAAAAGACCCTGTAAATCCGGTTAACAGCAAATCAAGGTCTCCATCGTTATCGGCATCAGCCCATTCAACAGAACTTTCGTACACTCCGGTAAATTCAAATCCAGTTTCTACAAAGCCAGCTTCTGAATTTCGGTATAACCTGGTAATTGGTGGGCCCGTATCTGGTGCGGTTCCGGTGACACCCGTAACAACAAAATCAAGGAATCCATCACCGTCAAAATCTGCCCATGCTGCGGCACCAAAAGAAACGCCTTCAACATTATTAATGACAACCTCTTCAAAACTTGCCCCTTTATTTTTGAAGAGTTTCGTGATTGACTTACTGTCAGAATCTTGTCCAACTATCAGCAAATCCATAGTCCCATCGTTATTGTAATCTCCCCAGTCTATCGACCCGCGTGTAACCCCTGGCAGGACTATTCCAGTGTCAACAAAAGTTCCTTCGCTATACCTAAAAATCTTTGTTATTACACCTTCATCCGCTAATGAAAAGCCAATGACTGCAATATCCATCCTTCCATCATTATCAAAATCAGCCCAATCAATAGCACCGTCAAAAAGCTCTGGAAAGTTGGGGATATCAAATTCTGTAAAAACTCCATTTTCATTTCTATAAAAGACTGTGTACCCAATCGCTTCAATGTCATTTCCAAAAATAATCAAGTCTATGTCACCATCTGAATCAAGATCAGTCCAGGTCGCATCCCCATCTCTTAAACCTCGTAATTGATTATTTAATAATGTGAATTGGGCATACGTGCTTATTGAAATAAAAAATGCTACGAGCATTGAATATAAAACTCTCATAAGAAAAAATCTTAGTATAAATTAAGAAGAAAAATACTAATTATTGTGAGGATTGTGTCTAAAACTATTCTGACTTATTCCTTTTTTCATGAAACGCCCCTTTAAAGGTTGGATCTTCCCGTCTCTTTTGACGATCAATTTCACGCGCCATGTCTTGGGCCTCTTCAAAAGGTGTTTTTATAACGTCTACTTCCAGCGGAAGTTTTTTTACCGAAATTTTTTCGCGTATCAGTTTCTCAATTTTCTCTATATGATAGAGCTCTGCCTCGGTTACAAAAGTGATGGCCGTACCTTCACTGAATGCTCGTCCGGTTCTTCCAATGCGATGAACGTAATCTTCATAAACAACCGGCACATCAAAATTGATAACATGGGAGACATGAACCACATCAATACCCCGCGAGGTTACATCGGTGGAAACCAGAATACGAAGCTTGCCTTCTTTAAACTCCTGCACGGCATTGATCCGGCTGTTCTGTCCTTTGTTGGAGTGAATCACCCGAACGGGGCCTATGTTTTTTCGTTCCAGAAACTTATAGACATTGTCTGCACTTTCTTTGCTACGTGTAAAAATCATAACACGCTTGAATGTTTCTATATCCCGAAGGAGGTATTCCAAAAAGTTTATCTTGGTTTTTAAATTCGGAACGTAGTAAACTTCCTGCTGTACTTGCTTTGCGGCCGTGGCTGGAGGC
>CAZQXC010000251.1:0-2644 GCA_964597075.1 uncultured Roseivirgaceae bacterium
TAAATGGGCAAGAAGGGTATGTCATGAAAGACTCCATTTCACAGGTTGGTCTATCCTATTTGTTAGGCAATAATCAATTCATCTATGAACTCAATATTCCTAAAGAGAAATTCAGTCAGCAGGAGTTTGCAAGCATTATAGGGATAGAAATAGGACGGCTAGAGGTGGGACGACACTATCCCAATCTCAGATTTGTGGAGCTGGGAAATCACATCAATTATCCCGATCATCTTTCCAAGTTAAGTTTCAAATGGGAAATATGGATTACTGGATATGAAGATGCACTTGTTCTTTAACAGGATATACAAAATCATTTAAGAATAGATCTTGCGATGAACACTTTTCATGTGGCTCACGAGATATGATTGAAAATTATATGGATTACACCGAGGATCAATGTATGAGTCTGTTTACGGAAGATCGGAAAGAGAAGATGATCCAGGTTTTGCGCAACAGTCCTCGTAGGAAAACGCTGTATCAATGAATCAACTACTTGGGACAGTCCTCTTACTAGCACTATTTAGTAATTGCATAGCTCAGGAATTTGAGTTACTGGAAGTGGAATATGCAAGGTATCCCAATGCCTCTATTACCAAAATGGATAGTATTGAAGCTAATATCTCAGAATATCAAGTTTCGCTTTTCATTCCTGTTGTTCAGAAAGAGAAATGGACTTTTCTGGCCGGAGCAACCTATCGGCTTGTAGTTCCAGAAAGCGCAGATCGACAATCTAGTGATGATCTTTTTTTTCTTGGCCTGCGCCTTGCAGGTATTTTTAGTTTATCGAATAATAAACAATTGATTGTTAGTGCTTTTCCCGCTATTTCCACGACAGACAAGCCAGGGAGTTTTTCCGGAGATAATTTTTTGATGCAAGGTGGGGTTCTGTTTAAAAACCAAATGAGTGAACAGTTTTCCTATAGTTTAGGTGTTATCAGCACGTCCAGGTTCGGCAAACCTTTAATTTTACCATCCTTTGGTATTACACGGGCTGGTGCTAAAATGAAGTTGGAAGTTAACTTACCCTTTTTTGTTAAGACGTTGTGGAATTACACAAAACCCTTCTCTTATGGTTTTAAAATAGACGTAAATGGGAGCCAATACAATCTGAACAATGAATCATTTAATGGAGCTGAAGTGGACTTACTTCGATTCTCACGTGTACGATTGGGACCTGAATTTCAGTATCGAATTGCTGGGCCATTAGTATTCGAACTTTTTGCAGGGATTGCAGCAAGGCGAACATATAACTTTGAGCTGATTGGAAGTGATGATATTGATTTAAGCTTAGAAAATGGTCCTTTTATTTCTGCGAGGCTTTGTATTAAACCTGGTAAACAATAATCAAATTATTATAAGTATAAAAACAGTAATTCTAATACAAATGATTTCAGCCGCTTACTGATCCATAACTGGTCGGTTCAGTGAATCGGCACCTTTTTAATCAGTCATTAATTCTTGGTCTGGATGGTGCGTGGAAGAGGCAGGCTCTTTTGCATTGCTTTGGTTTGAGTGCCGCATGCGCGGCAATGCAAATGTGCCTGACTGTGCGAAATGAAACTGTAAACTGTCAGGCGGGTATTACACACAACGTTTGTGTTTCTGCAGTGGTGCGCTTTTGAAAACGTATTTGTCCCACGTGACCAAACGTTGAACGAAGATAGAAACTTATAGCTTACACGTCACCGCACCATTGCAGAAACATTTTGTTGTGGCCAGTTGGGTTTCGTCCGTTGTCCGTGGTCACACTCTTTAAATTTTTCTTGGTCGTCATTTCTTTGTCTACGTGTTGTCACCTGTCAACGAAAACCAACTCCTTATTGTCATCGTCTTGAAGCCGCCAAAATGGGAATCATAATGGCAATGAATAAAACAATTCGTTTATGCCTTACTTGTCGAGCAAAAAGTCCACCGCTGATAAGCAACTTTTCTTTATCAATTGTCAACGAGTCATTTAGGCTTATTAGCCCTTTTCCCATTGAGCTCATTGTCGCCTGTTGATACTTAATGATTGTTTCTCCATTCTCAGTTTTCCAATATGCCTCTTGTTCCCAAAAGCTAGTCGAAAGTGTAAATCTTTCTCCAGTCACAAGTTTTAAAGTCTGTGTTGCAAACAGTCCAAAATTAATTTCACCAACGGTTTCTCCGTCTTTTGATATTATCGCGTCCCTGTCCCAAAAGCTCTTTTGTGAAAATTTCAAGTTCGTGTCTTTGTCGGTGTACGCTGCATTAAAATTCCAGTAGCTATTAAAAGTCAATTGTCCAATTATTTCTTGTCCGATGGAGAAAATGAAATTCCTCGCATTCCAGTCTGTATGTCTCCAGTTTAATGTCTTCATTTTATAGTGCTTGTAAGTCAGCGGTTTATTTTCAGTGTCGATTATAAAAAGTAGATTAATGTCCCAACAAATATTAATGCTTCCAATAAATAGATTGTTACCTTAAACCATCTTGGTAAATTCTTCCATTCTTTCAATGTCATAACACAAAATTACAGTTTATACGTCATTGTCCACGAAGCCGCCCAATTGGCCACAACGCTGGTACATATGACGTGCAGGGTTTTTGAAACGCGTCACTGTCCCACGTGGCTATGCTAAATTAGTTGATTACACGTAAATGGCAACACTAAACCCCTGCATGG
>CAZQXC010000252.1:0-2635 GCA_964597075.1 uncultured Roseivirgaceae bacterium
GCCCCGTTTTTACCCATCAGGGCTATCCGGTCATTCTCGTTAATGTTAAACGTGATGTTGCTAAAAAGGGCTGAACCGTTAAACTCTACACTTACCGCATCTACTGAAATCATATCTACTTAAATAAGGGCGCAAAGATATTATTTTTCTGTTATCAGCCTTAAGGTTATGACTTCCATTTTGAATGGAAATGCAAGGGAATTGATTTTCCTTAACTTGCACTATTATACCTGAAAAAAATGTAATTATGGTAAACCGGTATGCAGGAGAAATCAGAATTAATCCAATCGCCATTCTGCGGAAAGATGATTTTAACAATGATGGTGACATTCAGGATATTGATGAGTTACTATCAGAGACGCTGGATATCAATGCTGAGATATCAGCCCGATTAAAAAAGTTAAAGACATATCTTGCAAAGAATAACTATGCGGCTAGTGCTGATTTTTTCTTTGCGGATGGAGGGTATATTGGTATGCGCGGTTTTACAGATGAGCAATTACTCGAAATGAAATCCAATAACCTTATTGAGCTTTTTGATTTTGCAACGGATAAAAGTTGGGTTAAAAAGTATGGCACTCAGGTGGGTTTAATTTGGGAAGATGGGCGTGCCGTAGAAATTTAAGTGAATCATTTTTATCAGTATTAACATAAACTTACTAATATGACGCCTGCATCAAAATCAGTTTACTATTTTGGTTTTTACCTGCTGCTGCTCGGCCTTATCCTGATTGCCTTCCCTAATGTTATGCTCCCGCTTTTTCAATTCCCTGAAACAACGGAACCCTGGATTCATGTAGTGGGTGTTTTAGTGTTCAACATCGGGTTGTACTACATATTTATGGCACCGGCTAACAACTCAATCTTTTTAACACTTACGGTATATACACGTGTAGCGGTGTTGGTTTGGTTTATTGTATTTGTGGTCATCGGTTGGGCTTCACCCATGCTGATAGGTTTTGGCGTGGTGGATGCTGCGGCTGCGCTATGGACGTACCTGGCGCTTCGCAAACAATAAGCCATTTTGGCCTATGAAAAAAATGGAATGCCCGTCATGCGCCATGAACGTTGATGCGAAAAGTAAGACGTGTCCGATATGCGGGTATGAGTTTCCGAAATCCAATGCGCTGAAGCAATGGATTGTAATTTTGCTGGTAGCCCTTTTTCTTACTTATATAGTTTTGGGAATTTTTTAAGTTCTAATTAAAGGAAGTGATTATATTAAATCATCATTACCTATTTCCTGAGTTGATTTTTACAACTTCCCGCAGCAGCGGTCCGGGCGGGCAAAATGTCAATAAAGTCAATAGCAAGGTTACGCTGAAATGGAATGTACGGCAATCGCAGACTATTACGGATGAGCAGCGTGAAATAGTACTCAGTAAACTGAGAACACACCTGACAAAAGAGGGAGTGCTATTACTTACCGCACAGGAAAAACGTTCTCAGCTACAAAATAAAGAAGAGGCTCTTCATAAATTAGACCGACTGCTTAAGAAGGCCTTTGCGACCCGGAAAGCCCGTAAGGCCACCAAACCCTCCAAGACCGCAACGCAAAAGCGGATCAAGGAGAAAAAGCAACGTGGCGAGAAAAAGCAGTGGCGAAAAAAAATTGATTAATTGTTCCAGGTTAATCACCAGTCATCCTTGTCTTTCGCTGGAAATTGAAGTTTGTCTGTAAAAGCCTGATCCAATAAGCCTAAGGTATTTGGTTTGCACCAATCAGGGTGAAGTAACGTGCCGCTGTTCTTGGTGGCGTAGCTCGTAAAGTTTTCTTTGGTGGGTATGTTTTTGTAGCCGATGTTACCGGTTAACTGTATTTGAGTTACTGTAACGCGGTAGCGTCCATCGCGGGCATCAACTGAAACCTTGCCACTATATTTTCCAGTCTGAATAATAGGAGGTGTACCTACCTGACTGAATTGAAATTTCTTGTAGTCTACCGTTATGTCATTCATATCAAACTGGACACCGGTAGTGGTTTGTTTCAGGTTTGAAACAAAGTCCAGCTTTTTGTAGTGCTCAGTCAGTTTAGCCGTGGTAATGGAGTCTTCGGTAAATACTTTTTGGTATATAATTTCCTGATCGGCCACTTTAAAATTCCCATAGGAAGTTGGCTGTGCGTTGGAGATTCCGGAGATCAGCAGAAAAAATGCAATGAATATTCTCATGTGCTAAAATACAAACTCAGGCAGCCCAATCAAAAGTTTTTTAGTTTGGTTTGGAGCTCCTTATCACTTCATTTGTTACGCTAATGGATGAATCATACTTGCCTGTTAACGAGTGTATTAACAGACTATCGCCAGATGCGGTCATTGGTGTCCTTTTCTTGGTTTTAGAGGAGCTTTTTGCCTAGTATGTACCTTGGATAAATGCCCCCTTTATGGAAAAGAACATATTTCGATCGGTTGATTTCAGTATTCTGGTGGTGGCGTTGTTGTACTACCTCTCTGCTGAAATCGGTTTTTTCCTCGCCTTTGAGCAGAATAGTTCACTGCCGCTGTGGCCACCGGCTGGCGTGGCCCTGGCGTTGGTTATTCTTTATGGGCGAAAGGTATGGCCGGGTATTGCTATAGGCTCACTGGTTATCATTGTTAAAAGTGCATGGTTTGGGTCAATTGATTCAGTTCAGGTA
>CAZQXC010000253.1:0-2612 GCA_964597075.1 uncultured Roseivirgaceae bacterium
ACACCCGCAAACATGGCGTTGCCCACAAATGCAAATATGATGGCATTGGTGTGCAGCGGCCGAATCCGGCCGAAGGACACATACTGGCCCACAGCCGAATCAGAGAAATTGAAAACAGGATAAAAAAGTTGAATGGCCGCTGTAAGACCAACCAACATTCCTACAAGGCCAAAAATCACTGTGGCAATGATAAAGGCCTTAACGATTTTGTTGTCGTAACTGAATTTTTCGAGTTCCATAGGTTAGGGTATATAACTTTTTCTTAAAAATAATGTCTTAAAAGTAGATTTTCATAGAAAGTGGGTACCTGATTTCAGTCGTTCGGAAAGGTGATTTTTGTCAGTGGAATTGTATTGCCATTATTCAATAGAATATTACTTGTAGCCTGGTGATGGGCTACTTAATTGGGCGATTAATCCAAAATTTCCCCTTAAAAACAACGTGTAATATTAGGCTTCAATTCAGGGTATAGCGATCTTCACATCTATGATAGATTTATCCATACTTGCCCAAATCCCCCAAGGTATTCCCAACCAAAGCACCCCTATTGACCTCACCTCCATCACCGATATACTGCTGTACATTATTTTTCCGATTGTGATGATAGCAGTTTATATCATTTGGAGAAAAAGGAGGAATCGCTAGCAGCAAACAAATTCCTTATCGCTCATGAAAAAATTATTGCTTATCTTTTTACTGTTCGTGCATACGGCATCTTATGCTCAGTCAGTGGACACGTTAGCAAAAATAGATGCGCTGTTTTCATCCTGGAATAATGCAACACCGGGAGTGGCAGTGGCCATTGCCCGTAACGATGCTGTTCTCTACAACAAAGCCTTTGGTCTTGCCGACCTGGAGCACAATGTACCCAACACCACGAATACAATTTTCGAATGCGGATCGGTGTCCAAGCAGTTTACCGCAGCGGCTATCCTACTGCTGGCTAAAGAAAATATGCTATCCCTTTCCGATGAAGTACGAACGTATGTTCCCGAACTTCCACAATATGATAAACCCATTACCATACAACACCTGCTTAATCACACCAGTGGTTTGAAGGATTGGGGTACAGTATTCGCCCTTACGGGCTGGCCCCGAAGTACCCGTGCTTACACGCAGGAATTAAGTTTTGATGTGATATTTCGCCAATCTTCCCTCAACTTTACACCAGGTAGTCAGTATTCTTACAGCAATTCCAACTATGTAATGCTTACACTAATTGTTGAGCGGGTATCCAAACAGTCGCTTGCCGATTTTACAACAGAACGCCTATTCAAACCAATAGGCATGAAGAACACCCATTGGCGCGATAACTTTCGCGAAGTTGTTCCAAATCGGGCTATTGCCTATAGTCGCGCAAAGGGCCGGTACAGTCAGAACATGCCCTTTGAAAATGTATATGGACCCGGAGGTCTATTAACCACAACAGCAGATTTACTTCGCTGGAATATGTTGATCGAAACAAAAGAACTCTTCGGAGAAAATACAGCCGCCTTGCGCATTAAAAAGGGTGTATTGAGTAATGGAAACGAAATCAGCTATGCAGCCGGATTGACCAATACAACCTTCCATGGCTTTCAGGAAATTAATCACAGTGGTGCTACCGCGGGCTATCGGGCCTGGTTAGCGTATTATCCGCAGAAAAAATTATCGGTGGTGTTGTTGAGCAATGATGCTTCATTCAATCCGGTTCAGGTTGGCCGATCCATAGCCCTAATATTTCTGGGTGGTGAGACTGAAGCTTCAAAGCAAAATATGCCAGTAGATTTTATTTCGCTTAGTCAGACTGAAATTAAAAACTGGTTGGGTTCATATTTTAATGAGGAATTGTTTGATGCCTTCCAAATCAAAACAAATTCAAAAAACGAATTGTTAATTGATGACAAACCGGTCAAGGCCATTCATGCCGATACACTTTATCGCGATGGCTTGTGGTGGATCAAGTCGACTACTGGCATTATCCTAAAATCACCAGGTGGGACAAATACCTTTAAAAAAGTGTCACCTCCACGTTCTACTTTCCTGGATTTAAAGGGTGAGTACTTCAGTCGGGATGTGGGTGTAACCTACCAGCTTGATGTTAGCAACAACGAAGTTTGGGTTACCCGGATGCCAGGCGATAAATTTAAACTTGAGGCACTTTTCGAAGATGCTTTTCAAGGAAATGGTGGATTCTGTAAATTTTTACGCGACCGAAAAGGTAAGGTTATTGGCTTTGAAGTAAGTTTGCCACGCGCCAATCGGGTGCCATTTTCCAAGCTACCCGCATCAAAATAATACAGCATTCAATTGTGCATAACCCGGTTGATAAGTTGTTGATTACTTTTTGACTAAATATTTTGTCAGGATATACTAACCAAGTACTTTCATATCACTAAGTCGAACATTGACACGGTGGTCAAACAACATCGGAAAAACAAAAGCTTTTTTTCTCCGGAAAAAGAGAAACAAAAAAGCCGGTGAGGTAGGATTGTGTTCACGGGAAGGCGTCCGCAAGGAAAACCTGACGGGAGCATAAAACCGAGAGTGGCTTTCACAGGGAAGCTGAGGCAGGTTTTACAGTGACAAGATAAGCTTAGCGGTATACATGGACTACGGTTTATGTATAACGA
>CAZQXC010000254.1:0-2599 GCA_964597075.1 uncultured Roseivirgaceae bacterium
CCGGCAGAGCGCCGACGCAGAATTCAGGTTCAGCCCCGCGTGTGCGGGGAACACGTATAGACCTGCGGCGCGGCTCCCGCATCGAGCGGTTCAGCCCCGCGTGTGCGGGGAACACCCATCCGACAGCAGACTTCAAAATCCTGAATACGGTTCAGCCCCGCGTGTGCGGGGAACACCGCCCCTGTTGAGCGTGTATCGCAAGCTGGTCCGGTTCAGCCCCGCGTGTGCGGGGAACACCAAAAATTTCACGGCCCAATCGCTCACGCCGGCGGTTCAGCCCCGCGTGTGCGGGGAACACGCCGCCGCCCACGTCGCCCGCTCCGCCGTCCGCGCCGCCGACGGTTCAGCCCCGCGTGTGCGGGGAACACGTTGCGCCCAGCCACGTCTACACCACGTAATGAGGTCCAGCCCCGCGTGTGCGGGGAACACAATCGTAGCCGACAAATCCGGAGATGCGCCGACGGTTCAGCCCCGCGTGTGCGGGGAACACCCCCTGCCAGACGAGGCGCACCGGTTTATGAGCGGTTCAGCCCCGCGTGTGCGGGGAACACGCAGATCGCGTCAGGGTTTACAGGGATAATGTCGGTTCAGCCCCGCGTGTGCGGGGAACACTTGCCGACGCGCACGCCCGCTGACCAGTCATGCGGTTCAGCCCCGCGTGTGCGGGGAACACACTACGCGCCCGCACCCGGACCTGAATAGCCGCGGTTCAGCCCCGCGTGTGCGGGGAACACGTTTTGGCAAAAAAACTGTGACGGAAACGCGACGGTTCAGCCCCGCGTGTGCGGGGAACACAATTCCGCAAGAAGAATGAAGACGACTACGGCCGGTTCAGCCCCGCGTGTGCGGGGAACACATCTGCCCTTGTTCCTCTGCCCAATTCAACGGCGGTTCAGCCCCGCGTGTGCGGGGAACACGTCGGTACGGCGCATCGGCTCTCCTTCCCACACGGTTCAGCCCCGCGTGTGCGGGGAACACTACGGCGCAACCCGTGCAGGCAACGAAGTGAGCGGTTCAGCCCCGCGTGTGCGGGGAACACCGCTGCGGCGCGTCTCTCTGACCCAGAAGCTGCGGTTCAGCCCCGCGTGTGCGGGGAACACGACAGGGATGGAGGCAAATTTGATGGTGCGGGCGGTTCAGCCCCGCGTGTGCGGGGAACACTTGAGCCATTGCCTATTTCTCAATTCCCTGATCGGTTCAGCCCCGCGTGTGCGGGGAACACTGGCTTGAATTGACCCTTTGCGTCATGAAAGTCGGTTCAGCCCCGCGTGTGCGGGGAACACAAGCAATTGATGAGCTGCGCATTGCCGGATTGCGGTTCAGCCCCGCGTGTGCGGGGAACACCCGATACTCCGCCGCGCGGGGCCGAGCCGGACAGGTTCAGCCCCGCGTGTGCGGGGAACACTCCTCGTCGAAATCCTGAAGCATGGCAATTTGCGGTTCAGCCCCGCGTGTGCGGGGAACACATTTGATCGAGTGATTTGCCGCCTGGCGACGACGGTTCAGCCCCGCGTGTGCGGGGAACACGTTTTTTCTTGCTATCCCAACAGTTGGACTAGCGGTTCAGCCCCGCGTGTGCGGGGAACACCCGCTCTTGCAGATCGAGAACGCGCTGGACGACGGTTCAGCCCCGCGTGTGCGGGGAACACAAGGAAAAAATAAGGAGTTGTCCGGCTATTGGCGCTTCAGCCCCGCGTGTGCGGGGAACACTTCAAAATCCGTGATCCTGCTCAGGCTCAGACCGGTTCAGCCCCGCGTGTGCGGGGAACACATTTTCATTATGCCGCAGCCCCCCGGCCACGGCGGTTCAGCCCCGCGTGTGCGGGGAACACAGGCGTGGAGGATGGGCTGTCGGTGGCGATGGCGGTTCAGCCCCGCGTGTGCGGGGAACACACATGGATTTGGGGATTGTTGATCTTCAGTTGCGGTTCAGCCCCGCGTGTGCGGGGAACACCCGCAGCGTCGCCACAGGGTGATCATCATCGGCGGTTCAGCCTCGCGTGTGCGGGGAACACAAACTGTGGCAAGAATATAGGCTAGATGCTCATGGTTCAGCCCCGCGTGTGCGGGGAACACAGCCCCGCGCATTTGATCGAGTAATTTGCCGCCGGTTCAGCCCCGCGTGTGCGGGGAACACTGGCTTGCCATTTGGTGCTGTCAGCCACATAGCGGTTCAGCCCCGCGTGTGCGGGGAACACATCAAATCCGCCAGCGCTCAATCGGCCAGTAGCGGTTCAGCCCCGCGTGTGCGGGGAACACGGCGCGGCGCTGCCCTGGCGCCCTGCGGCTTTCGGTTCAGCCCCGCGTGTGCGGGGAACACTACGTATACAGCCGCAGCACAAACCTGTGATGCGGTTCAGCCCCGCGTGTGCGGGGAACACAAAAGGAGCCTCCACCATGCCTAAATCTAAAACGGTTCAGCCCCGCGTGTGCGGGGAACACCACTGGTATCTGTAGAAGTTGAGGCGCCCCGGCGGTTCAGCCCCGCGTGTGCGGGGAACACCCTGGCGCGGGTGGTGGGGGCGGCGGGCGGGGCGGTTCAGCCCCGCGTGTGCGGGGAACACCTGATCAGCCAGCGCATATGCGTCCGCAATATCGG
>CAZQXC010000255.1:0-2546 GCA_964597075.1 uncultured Roseivirgaceae bacterium
TTCGTAAATCCCTTTTATCGAAATATTGGAATTGCCAGATATAGTGGAGGAATGATTCGGTCACAAAAATCTCAGATTTCCGACATACGATTTACGATTTTTGAAATCTAAAATCAATCTATGATCAGCTCATAATATCTGAGCCTCTTCCAGTAGTGCTTTCATTTGCTGTTGAACACGATGCGCTTCTTTTCCGGCAGCTGTTGCAAAATCCTTTTCAGAAGAAGCGTAAATAATAGCCCGGGCTGAATTCACGATCAAACCACAATCCTTGTTCATACCAAATTTCGAAACCATTTCCAAGTCACCGCCCTGAGCGCCTATACCGGGCACCAGAAAGAAATGATCAGGTGCCAGCGCACGAATATGTTTCATCTTATCAGCTTGGGTGGCGCCCACCACAAACATAAGTTGATCAGGTGTAGCCCAGGTTTTGGCCTTCACTATCACTTCTTCATATAATCTGCGTTCCGTTACTTTTGATTCAATCAATTGAAAATCGGCACTGCCCGGATTAGACGTATGCGCCAGCAGAATAACCCACTTATCTTTAAACTTTAAAAAAGGCTTTACCGAATCCTCTCCCATGTACGGTGCCACGGTAATGGAGTCGAAATTCATCTGTTCAAAAAAAGCACGTGCATAAAGAGAAGAAGTGTTACCGATGTCACCACGTTTAGCATCGGCAATGGTAAAGCAATCCTTCGGAATGTATTCCAGTGTTTTCTGTAAGCTCTCCCACCCTCGTGGACCGAGCGCTTCATAAAAAGCAATGTTGGGTTTATAGGCCACACAATAGTTGTGCGTGGCATCAATAATTTGTTTGTTGAATTCAAATACCGGATCCGCTTCCTTCTTCAGGTGGTCAGGTATTTTATCGATATCGGTATCCAACCCAACACAAAGGTAGGATTGCTTTTTCTTAATTTCCTCAACGAGCTGTTTCCTATTCATAGGCTAAAAATAAAAAGACCCGGAAGCGTTAAAAACTACCGGGTCTTCTTTTATAAAATTCATTTCTATCGTAAGTCAATAATTTCAACGCCTGGGTACTTCTTCGGATCAAAGGTAAAGAACGCATCGGCTACGGCCACGTTGGGTGTAAATTTCGAAATGGTGTACTTGTACTTATTACCACTTTTATCAAACATCGTCCAGCTTTGAATGCTTTTATCCTTCTTACCGATATTCATTTTTATTTTAAAATACTGCGCATCCTTTTTTTCGGGCACTAAGTCAATCACTTCACACAATACACCATTCTCCGTCTGATCTTCCAGGTATAAATACTTAAAGCCCTTTTTATACAACTCGTAAATCTTGGAAGGATTGATCTCATCGGCTGCAGGATCATAATTGTCGATATTCACTTCCTTTGCAGCCGGCAGGTACGTCCATACAGTAGTGCCATTATTAATAATCTCCTGATCATCCATGGCGAGGCGGAACTTGTCGCCTTTAACGGTGATTTTACCTTTAAATTCTTCTTTAATGCCCTCCGTTTCATTGGTCATACTGGAAGTAATGTTGGCCTCGAACGAGGTAAAAGCTTTGTAACGCTTGCTCATAGCCTCCAGCGTTTCAAGGGCCTTAGGATCGTATTGAGCAAAGGTTGCTTTTACAAAAAGAGCTAAAAGAAGGGTAATAAAGAGCTTTTTCATTAATAATCTTGAATTTGATAGCACATCTGAACGGCTGCAAAAATAGCTTACTGACCGTGTTTTTCCTTCAATCCACTCAATAATTGTTCCAAACTAAGCTCATCTTTAATGAGTACCTCCCGTGCCTTGCTACCCTCAAAAGCTCCAACAATACCGGCTGCTTCAAGCTGATCGATCAGGCGGCCTGCCCTATTATAGCCCAATTTAAGCTTCCGCTGAAGAAGGGATGTACTGCCCTGCTGATGCATAACAATGAGTCTTGCGGCTTCCTCGAAAAGGGCATCGCGCTCTGATAAATCAACAGTAGAGGCTCCGCTTTCCTCATCTTCATATTCTGGCAAGAGATAGGCTGAATCATAACCGCGTTGTGCCCCGATATACTCACAAATCTTTTCAATTTCAGGCGTATCCACGAACGGGCATTGCAAACGGATAGTGTCAGAACCAGATGACAGTAACATGTCACCCATGCCTACCAACTGATCGGCACCACCGGTATCAAGAATAGTTCGTGAGTCTACTTTAGACGTAACCCGAAAAGATAAACGTGCCGGGAAGTTAGCCTTGATTACACCGGTAATTACATTAACAGAAGGACGCTGTGTGGCAACCACCAAATGAATACCAATGGCCCTTGCTAACTGTGCCAGTCGTGCAATAGGAGTTTCCACTTCCTTACCGGCTGTCATCATCAAGTCGGCCAGCTCATCAATCACCAAAACAATGTACGGCAGAAAACGGTGACCCTCTTTCGGATTAAGTTTACGCCCGACAAACTTGGCGTTGTATTCTTTCAGGTTTCGTGCACCGGCATCTTTTAAAATTTCATACCGGTTTTCCATTTCAATACACAACGAGTTAAGCGTATGCACAACCTTTCGGGTA
>CAZQXC010000256.1:0-2540 GCA_964597075.1 uncultured Roseivirgaceae bacterium
GGGTTTTGGATCGGCCGGATTGAATACTGGAATGGAGGTAACGTTGAAAAAGAAAATAATAAAAATGAATAACGAGAGCACTAGTAATAGAAATGTTCCCCAACCCAATAAACCATGAGAAAGCATGGCGAGTTGATACCCGAGTCCACCACCCAGAAAACTCCATTCGGTAACACCATCAACACTCAGCGTTAAGTAGCCGAACAATAAGCACAACCATAAACCGGTAAAAACCGAAAAAATTAACACTGGAAAAATAGCAATAAGCTCGCGCTTAAACGCCAGCTTAAAACCAATCAGAAAAAAGATAAATGGAACAAGAAAAGCTGAAACACCAAACCACCGGAAAATAAAATAATGGGAAGCTACTGCTCCGGATAGACCCAGCCAGTTTTCGGTTTCTAAACCTGAATCCAGCAATCCGCTTTGTGAAAGTCCTTCTACCACACTGTGGTCAGCCTTACCGGTAAATAAGTAGGAGAGAAAAGCAATAAGTAAAAAAACAGAGGAGATTAGTATAACAAATCCAAGTGCCAGTACAAGTTTTGGATCTTTCAAAAACTGAAAGTCGAATTTACTTTTCGAGGCTTTGCTTTTTTTTTCCTTCTCTGGTTTTTTAAAAGTGTTTGATTTGTAGGTATTCTGAGCCATGAACGTTTAAAAAGTATTCAAAACTAAAGAAAAACAATTAATTAAAGGTTTAATACACCGCAACTCTTGCTGAATCCTGCATTTTAATGTCCTGCCTTAAATCTCAAATTACTATCTTCAAGCAGGAATTCAGCAAATGATTTTGCCCGATCTGTGCAATCCTGAATAATCAGAATGACGAAAACTCAGTTTTTTACGCCTCATCCTGCTCTTCAATCCTTTATCAGCTATATTCTGATTACCAATGATACCATCGATACGCGCTCCGAAAGTACGGTATGCCATTTCCCCCCTACTCCACATCATTGCATAGTGCTGTATCTAAGCGGTCCAGTAAAAGGTAAAAAAATTGATGAAAAGGAGTTTACCCTACGACCTGAGTGTGTCGTTGTAGGCCCGCAGGTTACGCGTATGAGTTTAATGGTAAACAAACACCATAAGGCAGTGCTTATCGGTTTTCAACCTGGTGGACTTCATCGATTCCTGGGAATACCCATGCACGAATTATTCGATGATGGTTTTGACGGTGAGGCGTTGATCGGTCCTGAAGTAAAATCATTACTTGAACGGTGCAGTGAGTTGCATCAGCTCTCAGCCATTAAAAATGAAGTTGAAAAATTTCTGATTGGTAAGATTAATTTCCTGAAGGATATCCTTCCCTTTGATTTTGCCATGCATCAACTGTTGCAGCAACAGGGAAACTTATCCATCAACGAAGCAGCATCACTGGCTTGCCTGAGTTTACGGCAGTTTGAACGGCAGTGTTATGAACGACTGGGTATGTCGCCTAAAATGTATGCGCGCATAACCCGTTTTTCACATGCCTATAAAATTTTTGAACGGAGCACTTCGGTTAACTGGACTTCCATTGCGCATCAAAGCGGGTATTACGATCAGATGCACTTCATACGCGACTTCAAACAGTTTGCCGGTGTGATTCCCACCCTTATGGAACAAGAGCTGGCAAAGGCCCCCATGCGCTTCCAGGCCGATATCCGGCTATAAATGTCGTGTTTATACTATCATTAGCTTTCATAAAATCGTTGGTTTGTCTTACGTAATTGTAAATCACAAACTCCATGCACTATGAAAATTCCGGTTAAACCAAGGGCAACACGAAAATTCCTATTGCTGGTTGCGCTGGCACTCCTGTTGGCCATAACACAATCGTTTAAGCTTCCGGTTTCAGAACTATTTTTTGACATCCCCCGCATCTGGACCAACACTGCACTAAAAAACTGGGAGTTGCCATTGGCCAACCCCGACTATTCTATTGAGCCTGTATCCGAAGATTTTTATTACGCACTGCCCGAGCGAGTGATTTACAAAACCTACCCGGTCTATCATCCCGATTACGAACCCGAAGGATACTGGGAGTGGTTACAGCAGCAGGAAGCTGAGATAGTATTCGATGCACACACCCTAAAAACAGAAGCCGATTGGATTAAGGCCGGTGAATTGCTGTTTGATTATCCCATTGATACGCTCGGAGCGGTCATCAACACCCAGCATGTGCGCAATAAAGAATTTTACACCGCCACTAATATGCCCCTTACGCCAGAAGGCATTATGCCTTTTGCCCGGTGGGTGGTGAGCAGCAAAGGCAACGTGTACCTGGGCAATTTGTCGTGTGCTATGTGCCATACGCGTGTAATGGAGGATGGAAGCATGATTAAAGGCGCACAAGGAAACTGGCCTGGTGACAAAGCATTTGCTTTTGCGTTAGAAAGTGATGGCGCTCCGGAAAAAGCCATTCAAGGGGTCTCCGGATTTTTATTTAATAGTCCCTGGGCAGAGGGCGACCCGCATGGCAAACTTATCGCTAGCGGAAAAGAAAATCTTTTGGCTGCTTTCAAAGCCGTTCCTGACGGTGCCTTCGGCCGACAGGG
>CAZQXC010000257.1:0-2505 GCA_964597075.1 uncultured Roseivirgaceae bacterium
TGGAGGCTTTAAAGAGCGCGATGCCGAACAGTTGGGGATACGCAAAGAGCTTTTCCCTATTCTCCAAAATATGGGTGTTCAGTCGGTGGAGCAATTGAAGTCGATGAAAGCTTCCAAATTATTCAACGATGTATGCGGTCTTCGGAAAAAGATGAAATTGGAGGATGTAAAGAACCCAACGATGGAAGAAGTTGAAGGCTGGTTAAAGTAACCGAAAGCAAATCCTATCGGGTGTTATCGTAGAAGGGCTTCCTTCTGTCAATTTTTAAGTCTTGCAATACCGATGCTTTTACAGCAATGCGGAAGTTGTAGTAGGTAAATTTTCCAAAGGGTCCCCAGTCGAAATTCAATGTCCAACAATGAAGGTCACGGGTTATACCAATATTGGTGGTTGTGAATTCCATATTTTCAAAATCGAATCCTGAATTAAAGGTTACTTTCCATTTTTCAGAAAGCGACATATCACCAGAAAATTGAAGGGATTGTGATATACGAATGTCATTGTTGATAGGTCGCGCATAAGAAAGACTGTAATTAAGTTGGAGGCTCCAGGGAATTGAAAAGTCAATATAATTCTCAGGACTGGCTAAAAAATATTGCTTATCCTGCTCGGGCATATTGGAGTTGGCAATTCGTTCCCGCGTTTCCTGATTGTTTTCCCTTGCTTTTGGGTTAAGGTTTGATCCTAAGGCCAGGGTCGCAGAGGTTATTCTTCCAGGTTTACCGCCCTTAATGGCTAGCTGGTCAATTCTTCTTTCCTGTATTGTACCGTTGGGGTTTCTTATCGGATTGCCATCCAAATCAAAAACCTTAATGTAGGTATATGGGTCAAGTACAGAAGAAATGTTGATATTGATAAGATTATCAAGAATATTGGTATTGGCCGAAATGGAAATAGGGGCAAGGTTAAATGAATCGGCTATTATATTATACGATGTTCCCAACGAAAGACTGTTCAGTAAATTTACTTTCCGCGCAACAGTATCCTTTTCCGATTTCACTTTCATTTCCAATGTATTGCCAAGCCCAAAACCTATCGAGCCGCTCTTTCCGGGAGCTGAACCTCCATACACCGAGCCCTGATGCCTGGATTGATAAATGATTTTTCCATTTTGATTTATGGCTTGAAAGTAATTATCGTATTTGGTGAAATCAGGCGTATAGCCGAAGGAGATGTTCGGGTTTACTACATGTCGTATGGCTTTAACCTTACCACGTTTAAAAAAGTAGGTACCATAAACACGGGTGTTGAATCCAGCGCTAAAGTTATAATTGGCGATACGATTAAATCCACGGATGGTATCAGCCGCTACTAAGGTGGGCTTATTGTTAATAAGCTGGTATTCCCAGTTCAGTTTTTCGAAATACCATTTCTCCTCGTAGGATATGGAAGGAGAAACCGTGAAGTACCGGAATGCTTTGAAGGAATAAGAAACGGGCATCGAGTGACGAATTCCATTCCTTCCATTTTCGATGAATGTTGATAGATTACTCATGGTGAATGGCGCGATACTATCTTGTTGCGGATCGCTTCCGATTCTTCCCAGGTTGTTTGATATCCGGTTGGTAGCGGCCATGCTGTAACCCACTGAAAAGTTATCAAGTTTGGTAGGTACTCCATCCTTCCGCTGAAAAGGATAAAGGTTTCGCATGTTAAGCGTAAGGTTAGGTGCTGTAAGATCAACCTGTTGTGTCACCAGATCCTGGTTATGGCTCAGGTTAATGCCCATGCTAAACGGGGTTCCTTTAAATGTTTTATTATACGAGATGTTTGAGTTCATTTTGCGACTCGTATTATTGAAGCCTGTAGAGTTTATACTTTGCGGTGCACCGAAATTAAGGTTGTTATTGGAGTTATAGGTACTGGAAGCAGCGCTTACCGAGGCGGAAAAACGGCCGGTGCCTTTTGTTTGGGGCGAGTGATTCCAGCGCACGCTAAAGTCATTGGTGAACTGGGGATTTTCAATCTGTGTTGAGCTATTTGTTTTGGAGAAACTGAAATTTAAACCTCCGGTAAAATGATAGCGCCAGTTGTACGGCATATCCAGGTAAAGCACATAGTCGCCTTTTGAATAGAGGTCTGCCCGAACTCCAACCTTTACGTATTCATTAGCGTCTAAAAAGTACCCTAGTCCACGTATGTTAAATCCGCGCGTTCGATCTTCGCCAAAAGAGGGAAATAAAATGCCGGACGAGCTTTCCTGTTGGGCAGGAAACATTCCAAATAAAAATCCTAAAGGGTAAAGCGGTATTTTATTGAACCGCATATAAAATGGTCCGGAAACAATTTTATCATTCGGTATGGCTTTGGTTTTTGTAGATATAATTTCAAAATGAGGATGCTCCAGGTTGCAGGTTGTATAGCGGTTATGAACACTTAATAATTCATCTTTTTCATTTTTGAAAACAGCGTCACCATGCAGGTACCCCTCGCCCTGTTGTGTAACAACTTCAGAAATTCGGGCTCTACCAGTTTTAAAATTGTAGGTTATATCTTTCGTCTCA
>CAZQXC010000258.1:0-2501 GCA_964597075.1 uncultured Roseivirgaceae bacterium
TCCATCGAAAAGCAAGGCTTTCTTACGCCCGAATTACTGGCCCTGTTGGCCAAAGCAAAAACACTCGCAGAAGTGGAAGATATTTACCTGCCCTTCAGACCCAAACGTAAAACGCGTGCCAGTGTAGCCAAAGAAAAAGGACTTGAACCTCTGGCTTTAAAAATATTCGAACAAGAAAAATTTGATCTGGAAGCTTTCGCGAAATCATTTATCGATGCTGGAAAAGGTGTTGCTGATCTACAAGAGGCACTCGATGGCGCTCGTGATATTATTGCGGAATGGGTAAGTGAAAATACAGAAGCCCGTAAAAAATTACGTGACCTGTTCTGGCGTGAAGGAACCATTGCCTCAAAGGTGATGAAAGGCAAAGAGGTGGATGGTCAGAAATTCAAAGACTATTTTGAATGGGCCGAGCCAATTGCAAAAACACCTTCTCATCGTTTGCTTGCCCTGCGCAGAGGTGAAAAGGAAGGCGTGCTTGCATTGGATATTATACCGGAGGAAGAATCAGCTATCCGCTTACTGGAACGTCAGTTTGTTAAAAGTGAAAATGTTGCCGGAGAGCAGGTTAAGTTAGCCATTAAAGATTCCTATAAACGATTAATTCGCCCATCACTGGAAACAGAAATCAGGATGGAATCAAAAATAAAGGCCGATGAAGAGGCTATAAAAGTTTTTGCTTCGAACCTGAAAGAATTATTGTTAACAGCACCCCTTGGCCAGAAAAATGTATTGGCCCTTGATCCGGGCTTTCGCAGTGGCTGTAAAGTGGTTTGTCTGGACAAACAAGGCAAACTTATTCATCACGATGTGATCTATCCCTGCCTGTCCGGCAGGCAGGCGCACGAACCGCAGCGTGAAGCAACCAAATCGGCTATGCTGATTAAAAATTTGTGTGAGAAATATGCCATTGAAGCTGTTGCCATTGGCAACGGAACGGCCAGCAGGGAAACAGAGACTTTTGTAAAGAAGATTGGTTTGCCCCATAGTATTATCATCATGATGGTGAACGAAAGCGGAGCGTCAGTATACTCTGCTTCTGAGGCAGCACGTGATGAATTTCCGGATAAAGATGTAACAGTACGTGGAGCCGTTTCTATTGGAAGACGATTAGTTGATCCGCTGGCTGAGCTGGTGAAGATTGATGCCAAGTCCATTGGTGTAGGGCAATACCAACACGATGTAGATCAAGTCAAACTCAAGCAAGGCCTTGACGATGTGGTGATCAGTTGTGTGAACTCGGTTGGTGTTGAAGTGAATACCGCCAGTAAGGAACTCCTCTCCTATGTCTCAGGATTAAGTCCGGCACTTGCCAAAAATATTATCGAATACCGAAATCAAAACGGACCCTTTAAAAGCCGGGAAGAGTTAATGAAAGTGGCACGCTTTGGTGAAAAGGTGTTTGAACAGGCAGCAGGCTTTCTCCGTATTCACGAAGCTGAAAATCCATTGGATACCAGTGCCGTTCACCCGGAGAGCTACGACATTGTCAGTAAGATGGCAAAGGACTTGAACTGTTCAGTAAAAGACCTGATGAGCAGCGCAGAATTGCGCAGGCAGTTAAACCTGAACAGCTACATCACAGAAAAAACAGGACTTCCTACCCTTACGGATATTGTTGCCGAACTTGAAAAGCCGGGCCGCGACCCACGCAAAGTTTTTGAAGTATTCAGTTTTACCGAAGGTGTCAATACAATAGCCGATCTAAAGATTGGCGCGAAACTACCCGGCATTGTTACCAATGTAACCAACTTTGGCGCTTTTGTCGACATTGGTGTTCACCAGGATGGTTTGGTGCATATAAGCCACCTGAGTGACACCTTTATTAAGGATCCAAAGGAGATAGTTGCTGTTCAACAGAAGGTAAACGTAACCGTAGTGGAAGTTGATGTTGCCCGTAAGCGTATTGGGTTATCCATGAAAAGCGACCCTTTTGCTGAACTTCCCCAGCAACCTGCGCGAAGTAAAAAAGTGAACGCACCTAAACCGGGCCACTCAAAACCTAAAGGAAAACCACAACACAAGCCCAAACAACCGGAGTTGAGCATGGAGGAAAAGCTGGCATTGTTGAAGGAGAAGTTTAAGCGGTGATCAAAATCAACGTTCATTGCGAGCGGAAGCAAAGAATGAGAGATGGAGCGAAGCAATCCCAAGCGCACGTTTTGATCTCACTATGTAGCGGTAGCAAACTATACCCTCAAAGTTCCAACTCAATCGTCTCGCCAACCCCAAAAGCTTTATCGTTTTTTGAATCAGCAAGTTTAGCGGTTTTCTTTTTGGCTACTTTTTTCGGCTCACTTTTTTCGCTTTGGTTTTCCTTGCTTTTTTCGCTGGACTTTGGCGCTTCGAAGAGGCTTGCCTGCTCGACTTTTTGCTTTGCTTTTTTGCCTGAGGGGCTGTCTTCTTGGCTTTGTTTCTTGGGCGCTTCGAAGAGGCTGGCTTGCTCGTTGGGCTCCCCTTCTTTTTTTTTTGGCGACTCGCTACCCTTTCCGGTTTCGGTC